>DASWFL010000257.1:0-6300 GCA_036394255.1 Steroidobacteraceae bacterium | reverse complement strand
TCGCACGATCAGTACGGCTCCACGCACAGCGACGAGAACCGCCGGTTCAGCAACCTGCTGTACACCCGCCTGCGCGACGCCGGCCACATCGCCCGCCGCACCGTGCGCCAGGCCTTCGACGAGCAGGCGCAGATGTTCCTGCCCGATCGCTACGTGCGCGGCACCTGCCCGCGCTGCCACAGCGCGGATCAGTACGGCGACAGCTGCGAAGTCTGCGGCTCCACCTACACCCCGGCCGAGCTCATCGACCCGGTGTCGACGCTGAGCGGCACGCAGCCGGTGTGGCGGGAATCGGAGCACCTGTTCTTCAGGCTCGGGGATTTCGAGGCGATGCTGCGGGAGTGGCTGGCGGCCGGCAATCAGCAGGCGGCCGTGCGCGCCAAGCTCGAAGAGTGGTTCTCGGCCGGCCTGCAGGACTGGGATATCTCGCGCGACGCGCCGTATTTCGGTTTCGAAATTCCCGATGCGCCGGGCAAGTATTTCTACGTCTGGTTCGACGCCCCGATCGGCTACATCGCCGGTTTCGAGGCGCTGCGCGCCGCGCGCGGCCTGGACTTTGATCGCTACTGGAAATCCGAGACCGACAGCGAGCTGTATCATTTCATCGGCAAGGACATCAGCTATTTTCACAACCTGTTCTGGCCGGCGGTGCTGCACGGCGCGGGGTTGCGGCGCCCGAGTGGGGTCTGTGTGCACGGCTTCCTGACCATCAACGGCCAGAAGATGTCCAAGTCGCGCGGCACCTTCATCACCGCACGCGGCTATCTCGAGCACCTGCCCCCGGAGCCGCTCCGCTACTACTTCGCCGCGAAGCTCACGGCTGGCGTCGAGGATATCGACCTGAGCCTCGCTGATTTCCTGGCGCGCACCAACTCCGATCTGGTCGGCAAGTTCGTCAACATTGCCAGCCGCTGCGCCGGCTTCATCGAACGCGGCGGCGGCCGGCTGGCCCAGGCGCTGCCCGACCCGCCCCTGCACGGCGAGTTCGTAGCCGCGGGCGAGCGCATCGCCGCACTCTACGAGCAGCGCGAGTTTGCGACGGCGATCCGCGAAATCATGAGTCTGGCCGATCGGGCCAACCAGTACGTCGATCGGCACAAGCCCTGGGCGCTGGCCAAGGATCCGGCGCAGGCCGAACGCGTGCGCGCGATCGCGACGCAGGGGGTCAACCTGTTCCGCGTGCTGATGATCTATCTCACGCCGGTACTGCCGCGCATGAGCGCGGCGGCCGCCCAGTTCCTTGGGGCACCGATCCTGCGCTGGGACGAAGCCGCCACCCCCCTGCTGGACCAGCCGCTGAAACCCTACCAGCCGCTGGCGACGCGCCTGGACCCGGCGCTTGTGGCCCGGCTGGCGGAGACTCCCGTGTCGGTCACCGGCCCGGCCGTGGGCGCATCGGCGCCGCAGGCCGCGCCGGCCGCGGGCGCAGCCACGATCGGTATCGAGGATTTCGCCCGGCTCGACCTGCGCGTGGCGCGCGTCAGCGCGGCGAGCCGCGTCGACGGCTCGGACAAGCTCCTGCAGCTGACGCTCGATCTGGGCGGTGATCCGCGCCAGGTATTTTCCGGCATCCGCGCCAGCTACGAGCCCGAGCAGCTGGTCGGCCGCCTGGTGGTCGTCGTGGCCAACCTCGCGCCCCGCCGGATGCGCTTCGGAGTCTCGGCCGGTATGGTGCTGTGTGCCGCCGGCGAGTCGGGCGGTCTGTTCCTGCTGGCGCCCGACAACGGGGCCCAGCCGGGCATGAAAATCAGCTAGCGCCTGCGCCGCGCGCCGCGCGCGCGCCAGTAAAGAATCAGCGCGTACCCCGCGGCCATGCCGCCCAGGTGCGCGAAATGGGCCACGCCGGGCTCGCGGCCGGAAACGCCGTAGAACAGCTCCAGTACGCCGTAGAGCGTGACGAACAGCCAGGCCGGCATCGGAATCGGCGGGAAAATCAGCATGAGGGTGCGCCGTGGAAAGCCCATGCCGTAGCACAGCAGGATGCCGAAGATCGCGCCTGAAGCCCCCAGCGTCGGATAGGGACTCGGCTGGATCGTCGCGCCCACCACCAGCTGCGTAAGGGCGGCGCCGACCAGGCACACCAGGTAAAAGACGCGAAACCGTGCGCTCCCGAGCAGCCGCTCGACATCGGGCCCGAACATGTACAGCGCGAACATGTTGGCGAACAGGTGCCAGAACTGGAAATGCAGGAAGCCGTAGCTGACCAGCTGCCAGGGCTCGAATGGCAGGGCCCCGTACAGCAGATCGCGGTGCAAGGGCCACAGTTCGAGCGGGGCGAAGAGATCCGCTCCAAAGAAGGTCTGGGCCGCGAACACGGCGAGATTGGCGATCAGCAGGGTCCGAACGGTGGGAGTCAGGTTGGCGAACATCGCGGCGCAGTCAATTCCATTAACATGGACGGCGCATTGTGCCACCGCCAATGAGGGACCATGCGTCGAGTTGAGGCCGCGGACATCGACGCCCTGCTGCCGCAGACGCAGTGCACGCGCTGCGGCTACGCCGGGTGCCTGCCCTATGCGCAGGCCATCGCCGCCGGGGCGGCACCGATCAATCAGTGCCCGCCGGGCGGGGCCGCGCTGATCGGCCGGCTGGCCACCCTCCTGGACCGCGAACCGCTCCCGCTGAATCCGCACCACGGCACCGAAGCTCCCGCCCGGCTGGCCTGGATCGATCCGGAAGCCTGCATCGGCTGCGCGCGCTGCCTGCCACCCTGCCCGGTCGATGCGATCCTGGGTGCCGCGCGCCAGCTGCACCACGTGATAGCTTCCTGGTGCACGGGCTGCGCGCTGTGCCTGGCCTCGTGCCCGGTGGATTGCATCCACATGCACGACTGGCCACAGGGCCTCCCAGCACCCTCGGCCGCGGACAACCGCGCCCGCTACCGCGCGCACGAAGCACGGCAGGCCGCAGCCGCGGCGGCGCGCCATCTGGAGCTGGCGTTCCTCAAGCAGGTCGATACATTCGACGATGGTGCGGGCCGGTGAGCCCAGCGGCGCGTCGCCACTTCTACGCCGCGCTGCGCGCCGGTAATGCGGAGCCGCGCACCGAGCTCAGGTATGAGGGCCCCTTTCAGCTGCTGGTAGCGGTGATCCTTTCCGCGCAGGCCACGGACAAGAGCGTCAATGCGGCCACGGCGAAATTATTCGAGCTCGCCCCCACGCCGGCGGCCCTGCTGCGGCTGGGCCAGTCCGGCCTGAAGAGCCAGATCCGCACCATCGGGCTCTACAACAGCAAGGCGGCACACCTGATCGCCACCGCAAAGCTCCTGCTCGAGCGCCATGGCGGTGAGGTGCCCGCGGATCGCGCCGCGCTCGAAGCCCTGCCCGGAGTCGGCCGCAAAACCGCCAATGTGGTGCTCAATGCGGCCTTCGGCCAGCCGACCATCGCCGT
The DNA here is from genome assembly GCA_036394255.1 of Steroidobacteraceae bacterium. GTDB lineage: Bacteria > Pseudomonadota > Gammaproteobacteria > Steroidobacterales > Steroidobacteraceae > FEN-1191. The sequence goes on along the minus strand of DASWFL010000257.1, from coordinate 2,910 downwards.
CGACACGCATATCTTCAGGGTCGCCAACCGCACCGGGCTCGCTCCCGGTCGCACGCCGCGTGCCGTGGAAGACCGGCTGCTCGCCGTCACGCCCGCGCAGTTCCGGCAGCATGCGCATCACTGGCTGATCCTGCTGGGTCGTTATGTGTGCAAGGCGCGCCGTCCGGACTGCCCGCTGTGCCCGGTCCGACGCTGGTGCGAGTACCCGGAAAAGCGCAGCGCCTGAAGCGGGCTCTGAACCGGTATCCGTGAGCAGCGCCACTTCGCCGCGCAGCACGTACACAAATTCATCCTCGCGCGTGTGCCAGTGATGCTGCGCTGCTGCGCACACCCTGGGGGGCCTGCGCCTGCTCCGCGGCCAGTGCTAATGCCCGGGACGTTTCCTGGGCAGGTACAGATCGGTAAGGGTACCGGCGTAGGCTTCAGCGGCCATCGCCACCGTCTCCGTGAGGGTGGGATGCGGGTGGACAGTCAGGCCGATATCGTGCGCATCGGCGCCCATTTCGATAGCGAGCGCCACCTCGGCGATCAGCTCGCCCGCATTCGTGCCGACGATGCCCGCGCCCACGACCCGCTGGGTCGCAGGATCGAAGAGCAGTTTCGTCAAACCCTCATCGCGTCCCAGCGATAGCGAGCGGCCGCTCGCTGCCCAGGGAAACACGGTCTTCTCGACCACCTGGCCCTGCGCCTTGGCCGTGGTTTCCGTGACGCCCACCCACGCGACCTCCGGATCGGTGTAGGCCACCGAGGGAATCACCCGGGCGTCGAAATAGCTCTTCTGGCCAGCGGCGACTTCCGCGGCGACCTTGCCCTCGTGCGTGGCCTTGTGCGCGAGCATCGGCTGGCCGACGACATCGCCAATCGCAAAAATATGCGCGACATTGGTGCGCTGCTGGCGATCCACGCCGATGAATCCCCGCTCATCGACCGCAACGCCGGCGGCCTCGGCCCCGAGGAGCCGGCCGTTGGGCACCCGGCCCACCGCGACCAGCACGCGATCGAAACGCTGCACGGTCGAACCGCCGGCGCCTTCGAAACTGACGTGCAGACCGTCGGGCTTTGCCGCGACCGCCGTCACCTTCGTGCCGAGCAGGATCTGCTCGTAGCGCGACCGGAGGCGCTTTTCCAGCGGCCGCACCAGATCAAGATCACACCCCGGCATGAGCTGTGCCGTGAGCTCCACGACACTGAGCTTCGCCCCCAGTGCCTCATAGACGGTCGCCATCTCCAGACCGATGATGCCGCCGCCGATGACCAGCAGACGACCGGGATGCTCCGGCAGTTCGAGTGCGCCGGTGGAATCCATGACGCGCTCATCGCGCGGCATGAACGGCAGGGAGATCGGCTCGGACCCGGCCGCGATGATGCACTGCGCGAACCGGACGCGCTGGCTCTGGCCCTGATGAGCGACTTCAATGACATGCGGACTGAGGAAACGGCCGCTACCGCGCAGGATCTCGACCTTGCGTTGCTTGGCGAGCCCGGCGAGTCCGCCCGTGAGCTTGCCAACGACCTTGCCTTTCCAGTCCCGCAGCTTGCCAAAATCGACGCGCGGCGGGCCAAATTCGATGCCGTGAGCGCCCATTTCCCGCGCCTCCTCGATCACCCGGGCGGCATGCAGCAGCGCCTTCGATGGAATGCACCCCACGTTCAGGCACACGCCACCGAGCGTGGGCCAACGCTCCACCAGGATGACCTGCAGTCCCAGATCCGCGGCGCGGAAGGCCGCCGTGTAGCCGCCGGGACCGGCACCCAACACCAGCAACTGCACTTCCCGATCGGCCGCCGGTTCAGCGGCCGATGCCCTGGCCGGGGCTATCGCCGGGGACTGCGCCGGGGACTGCGCCGGCACGGCCGCCGGTGCCGGGCTCGCCGCCGGTGACGACGTACCGGTGGTCGCCGCGGTCGCCGCAGCTGCGGCGATCGTTTCGACGCGTACCAGTTTCGTTCCCTGCGATACCTTGTCGCCGCGCACGACCAGCACGTCGACGACGCGGCCGGCCACGGTCGCGGGGACGTCCATCGTCGCCTTGTCCGTCTCGAGCGTGATCAGCGGCGCGTCCACTCCGATCTGATCGCCCACCTTGACCAGTACGTCGATGACCAGGACGTCCTTGAAATCGCCGATATCCGGGCAGGCAATCTCCTGCAGGCTCACGGCACGGCCTCGAGGAGCCCGGGCACGTCGGCCAGCGTGGCCGCGAGCGCCGCGCTGAATCGCGCCCCGTCGGCGCCGTCGATCACGCGGTGGTCATAGGAGAGCGACAGGGGCAGCAGCAGGCGCGCGACGAAGGCGCCGCCGCGGTACACCGGCTTCATCGATGCCTTCGAGACCCCGAGGATGGCCAGTTCCGGTGCGTTGATGATGGGGGTAAAGGCGGTGCCGCCGATTCCGCCCAGGCTGGAGACGGTGAAGCATCCGCCCTGCATTTCCGCGGCGCTGAGCTTTCCGGCGCGCGCCTTCTCCGAGAGCGCACCGAGCGCACGCGCCAGCTCGTAGACATCCTTCTTGTCGGCATCGCGGATCACCGGCACCATCAGCCCATTGGGCGTATCGGCAGCGAAGCCCAGATGCAGGTACTTCTTGTAAATCAGGTTCTCGCCGCTGGCATCCAGCGAGGCGTTGAACTGGGGGAAATGCAGCAGGGTGCGCACCACCGCCCGGAGCACGAAGGCCAGGGGCGTGAGCTTGACCCCCTGGGCCGTGGCGCGTTCCTTGAGCTTGGCGCGCGCCGCTTCCATGTCCGTGATATCGGCCTCGTCGAACTGCGTGACGTGCGGCAGATTGACCCAGCTGGCATGCAGGCGCGCACCGGAGATCCGCTTGATGCGCCCCAGCGGCTTGACCTCGATGGCACCGAACTGGGCAAAATCAGGCACTGCGACGCGCGGCAAGGCCGCGGCGCCTGC
>DASWFL010000256.1:0-12415 GCA_036394255.1 Steroidobacteraceae bacterium | reverse complement strand
GCCAGCGCAGTATTTCGCGGCCCCACCAGGCTGACGTTGATCACCGCCACTCCGGCGCGCGTCAGCGTCGCGAACGCGAGGACCACGCGGTCGGTGGAGCCGCCCGTCACTTCGGCGCAATAGACGTCGACCGCGATCAGGCGCGCGCCGGGCAGGGCGCCGCGAAAATTCACCGCCCTGCCGGCGATCAGCGAGGCCACCGCTGTGCCGTGCGCGGCCGGGACCGCGTGCCCTTCACAACCGCTCTGCTCGACCTGGCTGAGCGCGAGCGCCGGATGAGTGAGATCAACGCCGGAATCGATCATCCCGATGCGGGCGCCGGCCAGCGGCGGGCTTGGCGGTGCAGCGCCCGCTGCGATCGGTGCCGCTTCCTCGCCGGCCGCACTGGGCAGGTAAATGTGGTTGTAGTCGTAATCGCCGGCCGGATCGATGTGCCGCAGCCGCGCGAGCGCGCGCGGGGTCGACACGCCCGCAGGGCCGCGCAGCGTGACGAGTTCGCCCTCCAGTCCGGCGAGCGCCTCGCGGCGCACGATCTCGAACCCGGAAGCCGTGGCGGCGCGCAGGGCCGACGCGTCCGGAGCGAAGGCCAGCAGCTCGGCGCGCACGATTGGGGCGCCATCCGGATCGGCTTCGATGAGCGCGCGGTGCTGGCGTATCAGGGCGCGTGCCGCGGCTGCGCGCGCGCCGATGATCGGGGCGAGCAGCCGATCTTGCGTGCCGGCGACGGCCTGCGTGGCCGTATCGATGACCGGTCCGGGCAGGGGCAGGGGCACCGGCAGGGAGGGCAGCCCGAGCTGCGCGTCGACCGGACCGGCCAGCAGGGTCAGGAGCAGCGCCGCGGCGCGCCGAGCGCGCGCCGGAGACGGGGCCGTGGAAGCTGGAGGTGTGGGCGACATGGCTGCTAAGTTAACGTCTCACGCGGCGGAATCAATCCAGCGGTAGCGGGAAGAAATGGCGGACGCCGGACGTATCTATCCATGACGGACCAGCAGAGTGCAGCGCTGGCCGCCTTTCGGGAGCAGCTCGTCGCGCTGCTGCCGCGGCTGCGGCGCCTCGCGCGCGGGTTCGCACGGGTGCCGGCCGACGCCGATGACCTCGTGCAGCTGGCGCTCGAGCGCGCCCTGCAGCGCTGGCTGCAATGGCAGCCCGGCACGCGGCTCGACAGCTGGGTGTTCGGCATCATGCGCAATGCCTGGCTGGACGAGCTGCGCACGCGCCGGCGGCGCGGTGAGGTCCTGCTGGCCGAAGAGGCGGGGGCGGAAGTGGCAGCCGTTGGCGGTGCGCAACCGCTGGAGGCCCTGGCCATCGAGGCCGCGCTGCATGAGTTGCCCGAGGAACAGCGTATGGCAGTGTTGATGGTGCTGGTGGAGGGGCTGTCCTACAAGGAGGCGGCCGAGGCTCTGGGCGTGCCGATCGGGACGCTGACCAGCCGCCTGTCGCGTGGCCGCGAGGCGCTGGCGCTGGCGCTGGCCTGAGCGCAGGAGCGGTACGAGTCGAGGGTTAAAGCATGACGCCTGAGAATGAACAGCTGATGGCCTACGTGGACGGCGAACTCGACGCCGCGGCACGGGCGCAATTTGAGCGGGCGATGGCCGCCGATCCGGCGCTGGCCCGCAGCGTCGCGACGCAGCGCGCGCTGCGTGCGCGTCTGGCGGCGGGCCTGAGCCGCCAGCTGGCCGAACCCGTGCCCGAGCGCCTGGTGCACACGGCGCGCACGGCTCCGGCCGGACCGGCCTCCGTGGCGACGCTCAGCGCGCGGCGCCCCCGGGCCCAGTCCCAGCCGTCCCGCGCACGCGTCTGGGCGCTGCCCGCCACCCTGGCGGCCAGCCTGCTCCTCGCCGCCGTGCTGGGCGTGGCGCTGTGGCGCGAACCCGGCGCCGGGGGCCTGGCGCTGCAGAACGGACAATTGCTGGCCCGCGGCCCGGTTTCAGCAGCGCTTTCCGGCCTGCTCGTCAGCTCGCAGCCTGCGGACGCCGCGGTGCGGATCGGGCTCAGTTTCCGCGACCACGCCGGCCGGCTGTGCCGGACCTTCATGGTGCACGCCCAGGCCAGCGCCGGCGTCGCCTGCCGCACCGGGGCGGATTGGGTGATTGAGAGTGTCGCGGCCGCTCCGGCTGAGCCGGAGGCCGGCAGCCAGCTGAGGATGGCCGGCAGCGGCTGGCCGGCCTCGCTCATGCACGAAGTGGAGCAGCGCATCGACGGCGAAGCGCTGGATGCGGCCGGCGAACAGCGCGCCCGCGCGCGCCATTGGCAGCCCTGACGGGGCGACCCGCCGCGCCCGGGAGACCGGCCCGCTGATCGATTCCGCAATTGCCGCAGCCGCGCGGCTCGGGGACAATGCGCGCCCCATCCTGCCCTGGCCCGGTCAGACGAGAATTGCATGCCGACACGCCGCGAGCTCGCCAATGTCATCCGCGTCCTGGCCATGGATGCCGTACAGCAGGCCAATTCCGGCCATCCGGGCGCGCCGATGGGCATGGCGGACATGGCCGAAGTGCTGTGGCGCGAGTTCCTCAAGCACAACCCCGCGAACCCGCGCTGGTGGAACCGCGACCGTTTCGTGCTCTCGAACGGCCATGCCTCGATGCTGCTGTATGCGCTGCTGCATCTCACCGGCTATCCGCTGGCGATGGAAGAGCTCCGCCACTTCCGCCAGCTCGGCAGCCGCACCGCCGGGCACCCGGAGCACGAGCTTTCGATCGGCATCGAGACCACGACCGGTCCGCTCGGCCAGGGCCTGGCGAACTCCGTCGGCATGGCGCTGGCGGAGAAGGTGCTCGCGGCGCAGTTCAACCGCCCCGGCCTGGCCGTGGTCGATCACCACACCTGGGTCTGCGTGGGCGACGGCTGCCTCATGGAAGGCATCTCGCACGAAGCGGCCTCGCTGGCGGGCACGCTGGGACTGGGCAAGCTCATCTGCCTGTACGACGACAACGGCATTTCCATCGACGGCAAGGTCGAGGGCTGGTTTGGCGACGACACGGCCAGGCGCTTCGAAGCCTATGGCTGGCAGGTCATCCGGGAAATCGACGGCCAGGACGGCGATGCCGTGGCCACTGCGATCCGCGCGGCCCTGGCGGACACAACGCGGCCCTCGATGCTGTGCTGCCGCACGGTGATCGGCTATCCGGCCCCGACCCGCGGCGGCACCGCCAAGGCCCACGGCGAGCCGCTCGGCGTGGAGGAAGTTGCGGCGGTGCGCAAGCTGCTCGGTTGGACCGAGCCACCCTTTACGGTGCCTGCGCCGCTCCTCGCTGCCTGGGACGGACACACACGGGGCCGCGCCGCCGAGCTCGCCTGGCAGGAGCTGTACGCGCGCTACCAGTCCGAGTACCCGCAGCTCGCGGCGGAACTGGCGCGCCGCATGCGAGGGGAGCTGCCGGAGGCCTGGCCGCAGTTGCGCGCCCAGCTGTATGCCGGGACGGCGGCGATCAGCGTCGCGCAGGCAACGCGGGTCTGCTCGCAGCAGGTGCTCAACCTCATCGGCGAGGGACTGCCGGAGTTGCTCGGCGGGTCCGCCGATCTCACCGGCTCGAACAACACCCTGCGCCAGGGCGCGCGCGTCATCACGCGCGCTGACGCCTCGGGCAGCTATCTGCACTACGGCGTGCGCGAGTTCGGCATGAGCGCCGTGATGAGCGGGATCGCCCTGCATGGCGGCTTCATTCCCTTTGGCGGCACCTTCCTGACCTTTTCCGACTATGCGCGCAACGCGGTGCGCATGGCCGCGCTGATGCGCCAGCGGGTGATCCTGGTTTATACGCACGACTCGATCGGGCTGGGCGAGGACGGGCCGACGCACCAGCCGATCGAACACCTGGGAAGTCTGCGTCTCATGCCGCACCTGCACCTGTGGCGCCCGGCCGATGCGCTCGAGACGGCGGTGGCCTGGAGCGCGCTCATCGAGCGCACGGACGGTCCTGGCTGCCTGGTGCTGACGCGCCAGAGCCTGCCGCAGCTTTCCAGCGCCGTGGCGCCGGAGACGATTGCCCGCGGCGGCTACGTGCTGCTCGACTGTGCCGGCGCCCCCGAGCTCATCGTGATGGCCACGGGCTCGGAGGTGTCGATCGCACTGGAGGCGGTCCGCGCAGCTCAGGGGCGCGGTGTGCGCGCGCGCCTCGTCTCGATGCCCTGCACCAGCGTCTTCGACGCGCAGGACGCCGCCTGGCGCGAAGCGGTCCTGCCTGCGGCGGTGAGCCGGCGCATCGCGGTGGAGGCGGGGGCCACCGGCTTGTGGTGGCGCTACGTGGGCAGCCAGGGCCGCGTGCTTGGCATCGATGAGTTCGGCGCTTCGGGCAGGGCGCCGGAACTGTTCCGGAAATTCGGCTTCAGCGCGGAAAATGTGCTCAGCGCCATTTCAAGTTCGATACCATGAGCAGGACTGGCTACGCCGGGGCGCACGCCCCTATTTTCAGGGAGCAGACATGACAGTGAGGGTTGGCATCAACGGATATGGCCGCATCGGCCGCAATGTGCTGCGAGCCTTGTATGAAAGCGGCCGGCAGAAAGAAATCCAGATCGTGGCCATTAACGACCTGTGCGATTCGCAGACCAACGCGCATCTGACGCGCTACGACACGGCCCACGGCAAGTTCCCGGGCCAGGTCAGCGTCGAGGGCGAGGCGATCATCGTCAATGGCGATCGGATCAAGGTGGTCGCGCAGCGCGATCCGGCGCAGATTCCCTGGGGCGCCATGGGCGCGGAGTTCGTGCTCGAGTGCACGGGCTTCTTCACCACCAAGGCGGACGCCGGCAAGCACCTCGCGGGCGGGGCCAAAAAAGTGGTGATCTCGGCCCCCGGCGGCAAGGACGTGGACGCCACCATTGTCTATGGCGTCAACCACAATGTGCTGAAATCGACGCACACCGTGATCTCGAACGCTTCCTGCACCACCAACTGCCTGGCGCCGCTCGCCAAGGTGCTCAATGACGGTGTGGGCATTGCGAGCGGCCTGATGACCACCATCCACGCCTACACCAACGACCAGCGCCTGACGGACGTGTTCCATGAGGACATCCGCCGCGCGCGCTCGGCGACCATGTCGTTGATCCCGACCAAGACCGGCGCCGCGGCTGCGGTCGGCCTGGTGCTGCCCGAGCTCAAGGGCCGGCTCGACGGCTTCTCGATCCGCGTCCCGACCATCAACGTGTCGCTGGTGGACCTGACCTTCACGCCCAAGCGCGCCACCAGCATCGAGGAGATCAACAAGCTGGTGAAGGCCGCGGCGGGCAGCGGGCCGCTCAAGGGGATCCTGGCCTACACCGACGCGCCACTGGTCTCGATCGACTACAACCATGACCCGGCGTCCTCCACCTATGACGCGACCATGACGCGCCTCATCGAAGGCAATCTGGTGAAGGTCTGCGCGTGGTACGACAACGAGTGGGGATTCTCCAACCGCATGCTCGATACCACCCTGGCCTGGTCGCGCGCGGCCTGAGGTTCGCGCCCACCCATGGCTATCCTGCGCATGGCGGACCTGGCGCTGGCGGGCAAGCGGCTGCTGATTCGCGAGGACCTGAACGTGCCGGTCAAGGATGGCGCCGTCACCAGTGACGCGCGCATCCGCGCCGCGCTGCCCACGATCCGGCTCGCGCTCGAGCGGAGCGCGCGGGTCATGATCCTCTCGCATCTGGGGCGGCCCAAGGAAGGCCAGTGCGAGCCGGAATTTTCCCTGGCGCCGGTGGCTGTGCGCCTGTCGGAACTGCTGGGCGCACCGGTGCCACTGGTCAGTAACTGGCTCGATGGCGTCGAGTGCGCACCAGGCAGCGCGGTGCTGTGCGAGAACGTGCGCTACAACAAGGGTGAGAAATCCGACGACGAGGCCCTGGCGCGGCGCATCGCCGCACTCTGCGATATCTACGTGATGGACGCCTTCGGCACCGCGCACCGGGCCGAGTGCAGCACGCATGCCATCGGCCGCTACGCGCCGGTGGCCTGCGCAGGACCGCTCCTGGTGGCCGAACTGGAGGCGCTCGAGCGCGCCCTGAAGCAGCCGGCGCGCCCGCTGCTCGCCATCGTGGCCGGGTCCAAGGTTTCGACCAAGCTGACGGTGCTCGAGGCATTGCTGGAAAAAGTCGACATGCTGATCGTCGGTGGCGGCATCGCCAATACCTTTCTCGCCGCCAGCGGCGTGCAGGTGGGCAAGTCGTTGTGCGAGACCGAAATGCTCGACATGGCGCGACGGCTCCTGGAGCGCGCCCGCGAGCGCGGCGCGGCCATTCCATTGCCGACCGACGTCGTGGTGGCCCGGGAGTTTGCGGCCACGGCGCATGCCGACGTGCGTCCGGTGGGCGAAGTGAGCGCGGAGGAAATGATCCTGGACATCGGGCCCGACACGGCCGAGCGCTTCAGCGCGCTGATCAGCTCTGCCGGCACGGTCCTGTGGAACGGGCCCGTGGGCGTGTTCGAGTTCGATCAGTTCGGCGAGGGCACGCGCGCCATCGCCAATGCCATCGCCAGCAGCGCCGCGTACTCGCTCGCCGGTGGCGGCGATACCCTCGCGGCCATCGAGAAATACGGGGTCGAGGACGGCATCTCGTATATTTCCACGGGCGGCGGCGCATTCCTGGAGTTCGTCGAAGGCAAGACGCTCCCCGCGGTCGCCATGCTGCAGTCCCGCGCCGGTGTAGGATCAGCCTGATATGGACACCGCACGCCGCACCAAGATCGTCGCGACGCTGGGCCCGGCCACCGATGACCCGGCCGTGATGGCCGGAATGATCGAAGCGGGGCTCGACGTCGCCCGCATCAACTTTTCCCACGGCACGCGCGACTCGCAGCGCAAGCGCGTCGAACTGGTGCGCGCCGCCGCGCTGGCCGCCGGGCGCAATGTCGGCATACTGGCCGATCTGGCCGGCCCGAAGATCCGCATCGAGAGTTTCGCCTCGGGCAGCGTGCAGCTGGTCGAGGGCGCGCCCTTTGCGCTCGATACCAAGCTCGACGCCTCGGCGGGCAACAGCAGCGAGGTGGGCTGCGCCTACCAGAACCTCCCCGCGGACGTGCGCGCCGGGGACAACCTGCTCCTGGCCGACGGGCAGATCGTGCTCGGCGTGGAACGGGTCGCCGGCAGCCGCATTTACTGCGTGGTGCGCGTGGGCGGCGAACTGTCCAACCGCAAGGGCCTGAATCGCCAGGGCGGCGGCATTTCCGCCCCGGCGCTCACCGAGAAGGATCTGGAGGATGTGCAGCTGGCGGCCGAACTCGGCATCGATTACCTGGCCGTTTCATTCGCGCGCGACGGGGATGACATGCGCCGCGCGCAGAGCGAACTGCGCAAGTGGCGGGGCGAGGCGCGCGTGGTCGCCAAGATCGAGCGCCACGAGGCACTCGACAACCTGGCCGGGATCCTGGCGGTCACCGACGTGGTCATGGTCGCGCGCGGTGATCTCGGCGTGGAAATGGGCTACGCCGAGCTGACCGGATTGCAGAAGACCATCATCCGCCAGTCCCTCGCCCGCAATCGCGCGGTGATCACGGCCACGCAGATGATGGAATCGATGATCCAGAATCCGATGCCGACGCGCGCCGAAGTGAGCGACGTCGCCAATGCCGTGCTCGACGGCACCGACGCCGTGATGCTCTCGGCCGAGACCGCGGCCGGCAAGTATCCCGTGAAGGCCGTGCAGGCGATGGCGGACGTGATCCGCGGCGCGGAAAAATACCAGCTCGGTGCGCCGCCGGGCGTCGTGCGCGTCGAGGACGAATTCAGCAACACCGAGGAGGCGATCTCGCGCGCCGTCATGTACACCGCCAATCACCTGCGCGTGCGCGCCATCGTCGCGCTGACCGAGTCCGGTCTCACGCCGCTGTGGATGAGCCGGATCCGCGCCGACATTCCGATCTTTGCCTTCACCCGCCATCCGGTCACGCGCCGCCGCGTGACCCTGTATCGCGGCGTCTATGCCGTGCCCTTCGACATCACCCACACCGATCCGCAGCAGCTGTATCACGCCATCTTCGCCCAGCTGCTGGGACTGCGCCTGGTGGACATCAACGACCTGGTGATCCTCACCAAGGGCGACATGACCGGCATCGTCGGCGGCACCAACTCCATGCAGATCGTGCGGGTGACGCAGCGCTGAGCGGGCGCGGCGGAACCGGGGGCCAGCCGCCATCCAAGGCGGGCTGCAGCGCCGGACGGATTCGCGCGCCTGGTTGCGCGCCGCGGGTCTTCAGCCGGCGGGCTTGACCAGCCCCTGCAGGTCCGCCAGCAGCTGCCTGGAGTGGGTCTTGGGATCCACCTCGATGTAGTGCCTGGCGATGCGGCCCTGAGGGTCGATCACGAAGGTGTCGCGACGGGCGTAGCCCATCATGCTGAGCACGCCGTAGGCCTTCGCGACCGACTTGTCGGCGTCGGCCAGCACCGGGAAGGGCAGGCTGTACTTGGTGGCGAAGGCCTTCTTCGAGGCGACGTCCTGCACGCTGATGCCGAGCACATGCACGCCGAGTTTGCGGTAGGCAAAAATGTTGTCCCTGAATTCACAGGCCTCGGCGGTGCAGCCGGGAGTCTGGTCCATCGGATAGAAATAGACCACCAGCCACTTGCCGTGCTGGTCGGCCAGACTCACCCAGGCCTCATGCTGGTCCTGCAGGCGAAAGGCCGGGGCCGGCGTACCGATGGCCGCTTCGGCGGCGCCCCGCGCCGGCACCCCTGAGCACAGCAGCGCTGCCAGCAGCGCCGGGGACAGGAACCTGAGGCGAGAAACGAGACTTGGGTTCATGCCAGCGCTCCACGATTTCCGGTTATCTTATGCCCGTGAATGCACCTCCGTCACTGAACCCGGGGGCCGGGGTCGGGAGCACTGTCGGGTTGGTGCTGCCCGGCGGTGGTGCGCGCGCCGCCTACCAGGTCGGGGTGCTGCGGGCCATCGCCGACATGCTGCCGCGATCCTCCAATCCCTTTCCGATCATCGTGGGCACCTCCGCCGGTGCGGTCTCCGCCGCGGTCCTGGCGACCGAGGCTTTTCGCTGGCACAAGGCGGTCGACGCGCTCGAGCGTGTGTGGGCCGATTTTCATGTCGAACAGGTCTTTCACGCTGACGCCTGGAGCATGCTGCGCTCCGGCATGCACTGGGGCGTGTCGCTGATGTCCGGCGGACTGCTGCTGCCCCCGCCACCGGCGCTGCTCGACAACCGGCCGCTCCGCCACCTGCTCGAGCGCAACATCCACTGGAGTCACCTGCGCACCAGCGTGCGGCGCGGGGCCCTGAAGGCGCTGGCACTGTGCGCCACCAGCTACAGCAGCGCCGCTTCCGTGGCCTTCTTCGACGGCCAGAGCGAGCTGCCGGACTGGGACCGGCACCAGCGCCTCGGCCGGCGCGAGTCGCTGACGACCGATCACCTGATGGCGAGCATGGGTGTGCCGCTGCTGTTTCCGCCGGTGAACCTGGACGGCGAGTACTACGGAGATGGCGCGCAGCGGCAGCTGTGGCCGCTGAGCCCGGCGATCCACCTCGGTGCCGATCGACTGCTGATCATAGGCGTGCGCTCGGAGCAGGGCGCGGGCGTGAGCGCGCGGGGGCGCACCGTCATCGAGCCGCCGACCCCCGGCCAGTTGTTTGGCTACATGCTCGACACGCTGTTCATGGACCAGATCTATGCCAACGTCGAACACATCGCTCGCCTGAACCAGGTCGCCGAGGTGGCCCCGCAGGCCGTGCCCGGCGTGCACAAGGTGGCCACGCTGATGATCGCGCCGAGCGAGGACCTGCGCCTGATCGCCACGCGTCACGTGAGCAGCCTGCCGCGCCCCTTGCGGGCCCTGCTGCGCGTCATGGGCGCGCGCGGTACGGCGGGCGCGCAGCTCGCCAGTTACCTGATGTTCGAGTCCAGCTATACCCGGGAGCTGATCGCACTCGGGGTGAAGGATGGCAAGGCGCAAGCCGATGAGCTGGTGGAATTTCTCGGCGGGGGACAGCTGGCCCGCACCATCATGCTGCCGGCGCTGTCGCTGGAAGCCGCCGAGCGGGCGAGGTTCGCCGGGCGCTGATCCGCGCCACCCATCCGCGCCGCTGGCCGCTCAGGGCCGCGGCTGCCACAATAGCTCCCCCGGCGCCGTGCTGATCGCGCCGCCGCGGTATCAGGGGGCCAGGTGGAAGAAGAACTCAAGAAAGCGGCGCTCGACTACCACCGTCTGCCGACGCCGGGCAAGATTTCGCTCACACCGACCAAGGCGCTCACGAACCAGCGCGACCTCTCGCTCGCCTATTCGCCCGGCGTGGCCTACGCGAGCCTCGCCATCAAGGACGATCCGCTCGAAGCGGCCAGCCTGACGGCGCGGGCCAACCTCGTCGCGGTCGTCACCAACGGCACGGCCGTGCTCGGGCTCGGCAACATCGGGCCGCTGGCGGGCAAGCCGGTCATGGAGGGCAAGGGCTGCCTGTTCAAGAAATTCGCGGGCATCGATGTCTTCGACCTCGAGATCGCGGAGTCCGATCCGGCGCGGTTCGTGGATATCGTCGCGGCGCTCGAGCCCACCTTCGGCGGCATCAACCTCGAGGACATCAAGGCGCCGGAGTGCTTCTACATCGAACGCAAGCTCCGTGAGCGCATGAAGATTCCGGTGTTTCACGACGACCAGCATGGAACAGCGATCATCGTGGCCGCGGCGGTGCTCAATGGCCTCAAGGTGGTCGGCAAGGACATCGGCAAGGTGAAAGTGGCCGGCTCGGGCGCGGGCGCCGCCGCGCTGGCCTGCCTCGATCTGCTCGTGGCGGTGGGCCTGAAGAAGGAAAACGTGACCATCGCCGACAGCAGCGGCGTGGTCTACCAGGGACGCGCGAAGACCGACGCCGACAAGCTGCGCTATGCCCAGGTGACCAACAAACGCACGCTGGCGGAAATCGTCGGGGACGCGGACATCTTCCTGGGCCTGTCCGGTCCCGGCGTGCTCAAGGCGGAGGATGTGGCCCGCATGGGGCCGCGCCCGCTGATCCTGGCGCTGGCCAATCCGGAGCCCGAGATCCGACCGGAACTGGCGCAGGGCGTGCGTCCCGACTGCATCGTGTGCACCGGCCGCTCCGATTATCCGAACCAGGTGAACAACTCCCTGTGTTTCCCCTTTATCTTCCGTGGCGCGCTCGACGTCGGCGCCACGGTGATCAACGAGGCGATGAAGCTCGCGACTGTGCACGCGCTCGCCGAGCTGGCGCAGGCTGAGCAGTCCGACGTGTGCACCGCCGCCTATGGCGAGAGCGGTGCGGGTTTCGGCCCGGATTTCCTGATCCCGCGTGCCTTCGATCCACGCCTGATCACCACCATCGCTCCGGCCGTGGCCAAGGCCGCCATGGACAGCGGCGTGGCCACGCGGCCGATCACCGACCTCAACGCCTATCGCGCCGGCCTGGCGCAGTACGTCTACCAGTCCGCCTCGGCGATGCGCACCGTGTTCGCCTCGGCACAGCGGCGGCCCAAGCGCCTGATCTATGCCGAAGGGGAGGACCCGCGCGTCCTGCAGGCCGTGCAGGTGGTGATCGATGAGGGTCTGGCGCATCCGATCCTGGTGGGGCGCACCGAGTTGATCGCCGCGCGCATCGAGAAGCTGGGGCTGCGACTCAAGCTGGGCGAGAACTGCGAGGGTGTGAACGTGCTGAGCGATGCGCGTTTCCGCGACGCCTGGACGGAGTATTACCAGCTCGCCTGCCGGGACGGGGTCACGCGCGCGCTCGCCATGGAGGAGATGCGCAGCCGCACCTCGCTCATCGGCGCCATCCTGGTGCGCCGCGGCGACGGCGACGCGATGCTCTGTGGCACCGTCGGCGACTACCTGGATCACCTCAAGTACGTGCGCCGCGTCATCGGTCTAAAGGCCGGCGTCAGCACCGTGGCCACCATGCAGATGCTGATCCTCAACGACCGGCAGCTGTTCTTCTGCGATACGCACGTGAATCGCGATCCCGACGCCGCGCAGATTGCCGAGATGACGCTGCTGGCCGCCGAACAGGTCACGCGCTTCGGGCTGACGCCGCGGGTGGCGCTGCTCTCGCATTCGAGCTTCGGCAGCTCCGATGCGCCCTCGGCCCGCAAGATGCGCGCGGCGCTGGCATTGATCGGTGAGCGCGCGCCGGATCTGGAAGTGGACGGTGAGATGCGCGCCGATTCGGCCCTGTCGAGCGCGATCCGCGAAAACGAGTTCCCGAATTCCCGGCTCCGTCACGACGCCAACCTGCTGATCATGCCCAATGTCGACACGGCAAACGTCTGCTACAACGCCCTGCGCATTGCGGCCGGCGGCGGCGTCATCGTCGGCGGCATCCTGCTGGGCATCGCGCAGCCCGTGCACATCATGACTCCGTCTTCCACGGTGCGTCGCATCGTCGACATGTCGGCGGTCGCGGTCGCGGAAGCCGGCGCGCTGGGCGTGGCCGCGGGAGCGCGGTCGGCAGGGTAAGCGCAGCCGTTGAACATCGTCTA
>DASWFL010000255.1:0-8588 GCA_036394255.1 Steroidobacteraceae bacterium | reverse complement strand
CCTGCAGCGACGGACGGGTGCTGCACATCGACAGCCCCGGCAAACTCCCGGCGCCCAATGACATTGCCGAGATCCGCGAGCCGATCATCACCGCCAATATCCTCGTGCCGCCCGACTACGTCGGCGCGGTGCTCGGCCTGTGCAGCGAGAAGCGCGGCGTGCAGAAGAAAATGCAGTTTCTCGGCACCCAGGTCTCCCTCCAGTACCAGCTGCCGCTCGCCGAGGTGGTGCTCGATTTCTTCGACCGGCTGAAATCCGCGAGCCGCGGCTACGCCTCCTTCGACTATGAATTCAGTCATTTCCAGGAAGCGCCGCTGGTCAAGCTCGACGTGCTGATCAATGGCGACAAGGTCGACGCCCTGGCCCTGATCGTGCACCGTGACAACTCCTACCAGCGTGGTCGCGAGCTGGTCGACAAGATGCAGGAACTGATCCCGCGGCAGATGTTCGAAGTGGCAGTGCAGGCGGCGATCGGCACACACATCATCGCCCGCGCCACCGTCAAGGCGCTGCGCAAGAACGTGCTCGCCAAGTGCTATGGCGGGGACATCTCACGCAAACGCAAACTCCTCGAGAAGCAGAAGGCCGGCAAGAAGCGCATGAAGCAGGTCGGCACCGTGGAGATTCCGCAGGAAGCCTTCCTGGCCGTGCTCCAGGTCGGCCGCAAATAAGGATCCCAGCATGCTGTCGCAAATCTTCACCCTGCTCGCCTGGCTCGCCGGACCGGTCACCCTGCTGGCCGTGATCGACGACTGGTTTCTGCGTCCCCGCCGCCGGCTGCTGGCGAGTACGGCCGCCGCGAGCGAGTCCGTGTGGACGCGCACCGTATACCTGGCGGTGCCGGTCGTCGTCATCGGCGCGATCCTCCGCCTGCTGATATCCGAACGGCTCGATTTCAGCCTGGTGCTGGTGCTGGTCCTGTTCGCTTCCGCGGCCGTCTGGGGCCTGGATGCCTTGCTGCTGGCGCCCGCACGCGCCCGCGCGGCCAGACGCGCGGGCCTCGAGCCCGCCAACCAGCCCCTGCCCGTCACGGTCGATTACGCCAGGAGCCTGCTGCCGGTCGCGGCGCTGGTGCTGGCGCTGCGCTCCTTCATCTTCGAGCCCTTCCGCATTCCCTCCGACTCGATGATGCCTACGCTCCAGGAAGGCGATTTCCTGGTGGTCAACAAATTCGCTTACGGCCTGCGGCTGCCGGTGCTGAACACCAGGATCCTCGAGCTGGGCGAGCCGCAGCGCGGCGATGTCGTGGTGTTTCACTTCCCGCCCGATCCGGCGGTCAATTACATTAAACGCGTCGTCGGGCTACCAGGCGATACCGTGCGGGTGCGTGACGACCAGCTCATCATCAACGGCATTCCGGTACCGATCGAGGACCAGGGTCGCTACAACGACGGCTGCTACATCAATATGCGCCTTGCCACCGAGCAGCTGGGCAACCATCGCCACCTCACGCTGTCATGTCGAACCCCGGGGGAGCTGTTTGCCGCGCCCGTCGCGAGCTGCAACCGCGACATGAACCGCAGCTACCTGTGCGACGAATCGGCTCGCGGACTGGCTGCCGACAGCCACGATACAGACTACGATCGCGTGGTGCCGCCGGGCCAATACCTGATGATCGGCGACAATCGCGACAACAGCTCGGACGGGCGAGTCTGGGGTTATGTACCGGAAGACCACCTGGTCGGCAGGGCGTCTCGAATCTGGTTAAATCTGCCGCTGGGGCGCTCCGGATGGCCCGACTGGCGCCGCTTCGGCAAGCGTATAGAGTAGCCCGGTCGTGGGGTTTGGAGATGCAAGGAGTGCGAAACATGCCTAAATCTCAGCGCGGTGTGACGTTCATTGGCTGGCTGGTGCTGCTGACTCCGGTTGCGGTGATCGTCTATGCCGGCATCCGCCTGACGCCGATCTACCTCAACTATTTCCACGTCGTCCGCTCCCTCGATCAGCTCGCCGCCGATTCAAAGGACGACCCGCAGATCAATCCGGTGAAAGTACGCAACGCGCTCGAGAGGCGTTTCGACGTTGAATACGTGGATCGCCCGTCGGCCAAGGATATCGACGTACACCGCGAAGGCGATCACTGGGTCGCGGTGGCCCAGTACGAGGATCTCGCTCCCCTGATCGGCAACGTGTCGATCCTGGTGCAGTTTGACAAGCAGGTGATCCTGAAGTGAGCGCCGCGCGGTATGCCGATACCGCCGGCTGACCGATGTCAGCCGCGCCGATCACGGGAGTAGTGCGCGCCGCCGACTGGGTGCGCCGCCAGCTGCAGTACGAGCCCGTCGACGCCGCGCTGTTCGAACAGGCCCTGACGCATCGCAGCGCCGCGCGCAGCAACAATGAGCGTCTGGAGTTTCTCGGTGATGCGGTGCTCAACCTCATCGTCGCCCAGTATCTTTATGCCCACTACCCGGAGGCCGATGAGGGAGCCTTGAGCCGCCTGCGGGCCGTCGTCGTCAGTGGCGAGTCCCTGGCGCGCCTGGCGGGCCCGCTGGGGCTGGGCCCCGCCCTCGCCGTGGGGGCCGGCGAACTGAAGACCGGCGGCATCCGGCGCGAGTCGATCCTGGCCGATGCACTGGAGGCGGTGTGCGGCGCGGTCTGTCTCGAGGCCGGATTCGAGACCGCCAGGCGGGTGTTCCTGCCGGTGCTGGCGCCCGCCCTGGATGCGATGGAGGCTGCCGCGTGCGTGGCTCCAGACGGCCAGAAGGATGCCAAGACCCGCCTGCAGGAATGGCTCCAGGGGCGCGGACTGCCGCTGCCGCAATACAGCGTGGTGCGGGTCGAGGGTGAATCGCACGCGCAGACCTTTCACGTCAGCTGCACGGTCCCGGCCCTGAATTCGCACGCGCAGGGCGCCGGGCTGAGCCGCCGCCGGGCGGAGCAGGCGGCCGCGCAGCAGCTGCTGGCGCTACTGGCGCCATGAAGTCCTTCCGCTGCGGTCATGTGGCCCTGGTCGGCCGGCCCAATGTCGGCAAGTCGACGCTGCTGAATGCGCTGCTCGGCCAGAAGGTCAGCATCGTCACCTCACGGCCGCAGACCACGCGTCACCGGGTGCTGGGTATCAGCGAATCGGCCGACGGCCAGATCGCCTTCATCGACACCCCGGGGATGCATCAGGGGCCGAAGCGGGCGCTCAACCGCGCCATGAATCGCGCCGCGACTTCCGCACTGGGCGCGGCTGATCTGGCGGTCATGCTGGTCGAGGCGCTGAAGTGGACCGAGGAAGACGAGGCGGCGCTGCAGCGGGTGTTGCAGATACAGCGGCCGGTGATCGCCGTGGTCAACAAAGTTGATCGCGTCCGCCCGCGCGAGCGGCTGCTGCCGTACATGGCCAGGCTGGCCGAGCGCGCCAGGTTCCTGGCGATCGTGCCGCTGTCGGCGTTGCGCGCCGATAACGTCGAGGCCCTGCGCCGCGTGATACTCGAGGCGCTCCCGGAGGGTGAACGACTGTATCCGGCCGGACAGGTCACCGATCGGAGCGAGGGCTTTCGCATTGCCGAGCTGATTCGCGAAAAGCTCACGCTCGAGCTGGTCGAGGAATTGCCGTACGGCGTCGCCGTCGAGGTCGAGAGTCGGACCGAGACCGATGACGGGCGGGTCGAGATCGGCGCGGTGATCTGGGTGGATCGCGAGGGCCAAAAGCCCATCGTGATCGGAGCGGGTGGTGCGCGCCTCAAGCGCATCGGCCGCGCGGCGCGCCTCGAACTCAATCATCTGTTCGGCCGGCGCTATCACCTGACGCTCTGGGTCAAGGTGCGCGAGAACTGGACGGACGACGCACGGGCGCTGCGCGAGCTGGAAGTGGAATGAGCCGCAGCGCGCACCGCGTCGAATTTGCGGCAGGCTTCGTGCTGCATCGGCGGCCCTACCGCGACACCAGCCTGATCGTCGACCTGTTTACCCGTGACTACGGGCGCCTGAGCACTTTTGCGCGCGCGGCCCGCGGTCCGCGCTCGCGATTCACGCCGCTCGAACCCTTCCGGCCCATGCTGCTGTCCTGGAGCGGCCGCGGCGAGGCGCCCACCCTGACCGCCGCTGAAGGCGACGGTCCGCCGCCACCACCGCTCGGTCCTGGGTATCTGCTCAGCGCCTTTTATCTCAACGAACTGCTGCTCAGGCTGACGGTACCGCACGATCTGCAGCGCGAGCTCTACCTGCACTACGCCTCGACCCTGGCGCGGTTTCGTGAGGGCGCACCGCTCGAGGAGGTGCTGCGGCTGTTCGAGACGCGCCTGCTGCAGCTGCTCGGTTACGGCAGCGAACTGGCCTTCGAGGCGGGCGGGCGCCCGGTGGTGTCCGAAGCGTATTACCATTTCCGCCCCGGGGAGGGAGTCTGGCCGGTCGCCGCGGGCGTCACGGCCGGCGCGGTGCCGGGCCGGGTGCTGCTGGCCCTGGCGGCCGAGCAGCCCCTGACCGATCCGGAGGGCCAGCGCCAGGCGCGTGCCGTGCTGCGTGCCGCGCTTGATCTTTGTCTCGAAGGCCGTGAGCTTAGCACCCGTGCGGTCGCGCGCGCCGTGGCCAAAATGGAGCGATCTGCGTAATGAACCTGCAACTGGAACTGGGCGTCAATATCGATCACGTCGCGACGCTCCGTCAGCAGCGCGGCACCGTCTACCCCGACCCGGTGTACGCGGCACTGATGGCCGAGCAGGCCGGAGCCGACAACATCACCCTGCACCTGCGCGAGGATCGCCGTCACATCCAGGAACGCGACGTGCGTGCGCTGCGGAGCCTGCTGACGACGCGCATGAACCTGGAAATGGCGGCCACCGAGCCGATGCTGGCGCTCGCCTGCGAAATCCAGCCCGCCGACTGTTGCCTGGTGCCCGAGCGGCGCGCCGAACTGACCACCGAGGGCGGCCTGGATGTGCGCGGCGCGGCCGCGGCGCTCAGCGCGGCCTGCGCCCGGCTCAAGGCCAGAGGAATCCGCGTGGCCCTGTTCATCGATCCGGTGCCGGAACAGATCGACGCGGCGGCGGACTGCGGGGCCAGCGTGATCGAGCTGCACACCGGCCACTACGCCGATGCCAGCGGCGCTGCGCAGGCGCAGGAACTGGAGCGGCTGCGCCTCGCCGCACGCCACGGCCAGCGGCGCCGGCTCGAGGTGCACGCCGGTCACGGGCTGAATTACCGCAACGTCGCTCCGGTGGCCGCGATGGCGGAGATCAGCGAGCTCAACATCGGCCATGCGATCATTGCCCAGGCGGTGTTCGATGGGCTGGCCACGGCGGTGCGGGAAATGCGCGCGCAGCTGCAGCGCGCGCGGAACCCTTGAGCATGATCTACGGTATCGGCGTCGACGTACTGCAGGTGGCGCGGATCGAGCGCACCCTGCAGCGCTTTGGCCCGCACTTCATCGACCGGCTGCTGCTGCCGGCCGAACGCGAGCAGCTCGCCAGGACGGCGCGGCCAGAGAGGTTCGTGGCGATGCGCTTCGCCGCCAAGGAAGCGGTCGTCAAGGCGATGGGCACCGGTTTTGCGCATGGCATGTGGATCCGGGACGTCGGCATCGTGCAGAACCGCTGGGGCCGACCCGAGGTCGTCTATTCCGCGCGCGGCGAGCGCCTGCGCCGCAAGCTCGGGATCGGTGCCGGCCACGTGACCCTGACGGACGAGGCGGGACTGGTGGTTGCCGTCGCCGTCCTGATGACCGCGCCCCGGAAGGCCCGCAAAACCAGCAAAGCCAGCAAGGCCCGCACAGCGCGCCCAGTTGCGCGGCGCGCCGCGCGCGCGAAGGCCGGGCGGTGATGAACCGCCTGGTGTTCGACATCGAGACCGTGCCGGATGTGGAGCTGGGACGGCGCACCCTGAATCTCGAGGACTTGAGCGATGCGCAGGTGGCGAAGGCCATGTACACGCTGCGCCGGCAGCAGAGCGGGAACGATTTCCTGCCCCTGGAACAGCATCGGATCGTCGCCATTTCCTGCCTGCTGCGCAGCCGCGATCAGCTCAGCGTCTGGAGCCTGGGCGACCTGGACTCGAGCGAGGCGGAGCTGATCACGCGCTTCTTCGAGGGCATCGAGAAATACACGCCCGACCTGGTGTCCTGGAACGGCAGCGGGTTCGACCTGCCGGTGCTGAACTACCGCGCGCTGCGCTCAGGCGTGCAGGCGCCGCGCTACTGGGAGACCGGTGACGAGGACCAGAGCTTCCGCTGGAACAATTACCAGAACCGCTATCACTGGCGGCACCTCGACCTGATGGACGTGCTGTCGGGCTTCCAGGTCCGGGGCCGGGCTTCACTGGCGGACATGGCGCTGCTGCTCGGGTTTCCCGGGAAAATGGGATTCTCGGGCGCACAGGTCTGGGACGCGGTGCTCGACGGACAGCTCGCCGCGGTGCGCAACTACTGCGAGACCGATGTGCTCAACACCTACCTGGTGCTGCTGCGCTTCGAGCTGTTTCGCGGCCGGCTCGATGCCGCGATGCATGAGCAGGAGCTCGCGCGCCTGCGCGAGTTGTTGCGCGGTTCGGGCGAGGCTCACCACCGCCAGTTCCTGCAGGCCTGGGAAGCACGCGGTTGAGGCGGCCAGCGCCGCCGGTCATCGAAACGGGCCGGGTGGAAGCGCTCAATCACAACGCCGAAGGCGTGGTACGCGGGGGCAAGACGGCCTTTGTCAGCGGCGCGCTGCCGGATGAAACCGTCAGCTTCATCCGCCGCCGCCATCACCGCCAGCACGACGAGGCTGAACTGGTGACCGTGCTGGAGCCCGCGCCCCAGCGCGTTGCGCCGCGCTGCGCGCACTTTGGCGTCTGTGGCGGCTGCTCCCTGCAGCACCTGGACAGCGATTCCCAGCTGCAGATCAAGGAACAGCAGTTGCGCGACACTCTGCTGCGGCTCGGTCGCGTCACGCCGCGCCGCTGGCTCGCGCCGCTCCGTGGTCCGCAATGGCAATACCGGCGCCGGGCGCGCCTGGGCGCACGCTTCGTCGCCTCGCGGGGCCGCTCGCTGGTGGGATTTCGCGAGCGCCACTCGACGCTCGTCGCCGAGCTCAGGCGCTGTGAAGTGCTGGCGGCGCCGGTCGATGCGCTCATCGAGCCCTTGAGCGCGCTGCTGACGGGCCTGTCGATACGCGAACGCGTGCCGCAGGTGGAAGTGGCCGTCGCCGAGGGCGTCGCGGTGCTGGTCATCCGTACCCTGGATCCGCCCACCGCGGCCGACGAGCAGATGCTGCTCGCCTTCGAGAGTGCGCATGGGGTGCGGATCTTCCTGCAACCGGGCGGACTGGCGACCGTGAAGCCGCTGCGCGAGCCCGCTCCGGCGCTCGAATACACGCTGCCGGAGCAGGGCGTGCGCATTCGCTTCGAGCCCAGCGATTTCATCCAGGTCAACGCGGAACTCAACCGCCTGCTCGTCAGCCGCGTCATCGAGCTGCTGGAGCCCGATGCGGGCTCGCAGGTGCTGGATCTTTTTTGCGGGCTCGGCAATTTCACGCTGCCCATGGCGCGCCGCGCCGCCGGCGTCGTCGGAGTGGAGGGCGAGGCGGCGCTGGTGGCGCGCGCCCGGGACAATGCGGCGCTCAACGGCATCGATAATGCCGAGTTCCACAGCGCGGACCTGTCGGGGGCCGCCTGCGCTTCCGCCCCCTGGGCGCAGCGCCGCTACAGTCATGTGCTGCTCGATCCGCCGCGCGTCGGCGCCCGCGAGGTGCTGCAGCTGCTGCCGCGGCTGGGCGCGCGGCGAGTGCTGTACGTCTCCTGCCATCCGGGGAGCCTGGCCCGCGACCTCGAGATCCTGGTGCATGGGATGGGCTTCGAGCTGCTGGCGGCGGGCGTGGCCGACATGTTTCCGCAGACCACGCACATGGAGTCCCTGGCCCTGCTGGCGCCGCCGAAGCTGTCCACCGATAATCGGACCGAGGGCACGCCATGACGCTGGGTCCATTGATGATCGACGTCGCCGGCACGGAGCTGAGCGCGGAAGATCGTGAACTGCTGGCGCATCCGCTGGTGGGCAGCGTGATCCTGTTTACGCGCAACTACGCGGACCCGCAGCAGCTGCAGGGCCTGGTGGCGCAGATACACGCTCTGCGCAGCCCGCGGCTCCTGGTGGCGGTCGACCATGAGGGCGGACGTGTGCAGCGCTTCCGCAACGGATTCACCGCGCTGCCGCCCTTGCGCCTCATCGGGCACCAGTTCGATCTCGAGCCCGCCGCCGGACTGGATCTGGCACGCCGCCACGGCTGGCTGATGGCCTCGGAACTGCTCGCCTGCGGCCTCGATTTTTCCTTTGCGCCCTGCGTTGACCTGGACTACGGTCTGTCCGAGATCATCGGCGATCGCGCCTTCCACAGTCGTGCCGCCGCGGTCGGGGAGCTGGCGGTGGCCTACATGCACGGCATGCGCGATGCCGGCATGGGCGCGGTCGCCAAGCATTTCCCCGGACATGGCGCGGTCGTGGCCGACTCGCATCTGGCGCTGCCCGTGGACCGGCGCGAGTACTCCGATCTGGGCGAGGAACTGACGCCTTACCGCCGGCTGATCGACAACGCTCTGCCCGGAGTCATGGTCGCGCACATCCTGTTTCCACGCGTGGACGGGCGGCCCGCGAGTCTTTCGCGCCGCTGGATTTCCGGCACCCTGCGCGG
>DASWFL010000254.1:0-2102 GCA_036394255.1 Steroidobacteraceae bacterium | reverse complement strand
ATCGAAAGATTCAACCCGTCAATGAATGCTTGGGGCACTGTACTTGTCCGGACCCCGCGCGGCAATTAGGATCCATCATGGGTTCGACACTGTGGCGCAATGCGCGCCTCGCCACGCTGACCGGTCGCTCGCCTTGGGGTTTGATCGACCGAGGCGCTCTGCTGGTGAAGGGCGATTGTTTGCACTGGATTGGACGCGAATTAGACCTCGGCTCAGGCCTGGATATCGAAGTTGAGCATGACCTCGGCGGTGCGCTGGTTACACCGGGACTGATCGATGCACACACGCACCTGATCTATGCCGGCCAACGCGCATCCGAATTCGAGCTGCGGCTCCAAGGCGCCACTTACGAGCAGATCGCGCAGGCAGGCGGCGGGATCCGATCCACGGTGGCCGCCACGCGGTTGGCCAGCGACGAGGCGCTGTTTGCCAGTGCGGCCGCCCGGCTCGATCGGCTGCGGGCCGAAGGCGTCACGACGGTCGAGATCAAGTCCGGCTACGGACTGTCCCTGGAACACGAACGGCGCTGCCTGCAGGTGGCCCGGCGCCTCGGGCGCGAGCGCGGCGTGGACGTGCGCACCACCTGTCTGGCCGCACACGCGTTGCCGCCGGAGTTCGATGGCCGCGCCGACGACTACATCGACGCGGTGTGTGGCTGGCTGCCTCAATTGCACGCGGAGTCCCTGGTCGATGCGGTGGACGCGTACTGCGAGCGTATCGCGTTCAGCCGCGAGCAGACGGCTCGGGTGTTCGAGCAGGCGCGACGCCTGGGCTTGCCCGTGAAGCTGCATGCCGAGCAGTTCAGCGACTGCGGGGGCGTGGCGTTGGCGGCGAGCTATCGTGCGCTGTCGTGTGATCACCTGGAGTACGTCGGCGACGAGGGCGTGGCCGCGATGGCGTCTTCCGGCAGCGCGGCCGTCCTGCTGCCCGGTGCGTTCTACTTCCTGCGCGAGACCCGCGTGCCCCCGGTCGATGCGATGCGGCGGGCCGGCGTGCCGATCGCAATCGCGACCGACCACAATCCCGGGACCTCGCCCACGCTTTCGTTGCGGCTGATGTTGAACATGGCGTGCACGCTGTTCGGACTGACGCCCGAGGAGGCAGTGCGCGGTGTCACCGTGAACGGCGCACGCGCGCTCGGGCTGAGCGATCGCGGCCGACTGGCCGAGGGTCTGCGGGCCGATTTCGCCGTCTGGGATCTCGAGCATCCGGCAGAGCTCGCCTACTGGCTCGGGGGCAATCCTTGCCTGCGCGTCGTGTGCGGCGGGGTGCCGCTCGCTCTATGAACGAAGCCGATGCAAGTTTCAGCCTGCAGCGCGGCAGCGCCGCGCTGCTGGTCAGCGTCCCACATTGCGGCACCGAGATTGCGCAGCCGCTGCTGGCGCGGATGGTGCCGCGGGCGCAGGCGCTGGAAGACACCGACTGGCACCTTGCGCGGCTGTATGCCTTCGTGCGCGATCTGGGCGCCAGCCTGATCGTGCCGCGCTACTCGCGCTATGTGATCGACCTGAATCGTCCGCCGGACGACGCTCCGATGTACCCGGGCGCCAACAGCACGGGCCTGTGTCCCGAACGCTTTTTCTCGGGAGAGCCGCTCTACCGGCCGGGTCTGCAGCCGGATGCTGCCGAGGTGGCCCGTCGGCGCGAAGCGAATTGGCAGCCCTACCACGACGCGCTGCAGCGCGAACTCCTGCGCCTGAAGAGCGCGCACGGCTACGCGCTGCTGCTCGATGGCCACAGCATCAAGTCCGAACTGCCGTGGCTGTTCTGCGGGCGCCTGCCGGACCTGAACCTGGGCACCGCCGACGGCGCGAGCTGCGCGCCTTCGCTGCGAATGGCGATGTCGCGGTCGCTGCAGGCCCAGCGCGATTTCACCCACGTGGTCGACGGCCGCTTCAAGGGCGGTTACATTGTTCGACGTTACGGCCGACCGACCGAGGGCGTACACGCGGCCCAGCTCGAGATGTGCTGGAGCTGCTACATGCCCGAAACGCCTCCGTACCAGGTCGATCCGCAGCGATCCGGGCGCCTGGCACCGACCCTGCGCGCGCTTGTTCAAACCCTGCTTGAGTGGCGGCCGACCGATGACTGAGACGATGCTG
>DASWFL010000253.1:0-15180 GCA_036394255.1 Steroidobacteraceae bacterium | reverse complement strand
CAGGAGCGCGTCCATGAAGTCCGGGTAGCGCGCCCCCCACAGCCAGCTGTGCATGCCCCCCATCGACGTGCCCATCACCAGGCGCAGATGATTGATCTTCAACCCTTCGGTCAACAACCGGTACTGCGCACTGATCATGTCGACGTAGCCGTAGCGCGGAAAGCGCGCGTGCAGGCCATCGCTGGGCTTGGACGATTGCCCATGACCAATGCCATCCGGGAGTATCAGGTAGTACTTCGTCGCATCGAGGGGCTGCCCGGGGCCGAACAGCTCCGCGGCGAATTCCGGACGGATGAACTGCGCGCCGCTCCCGCCGGTGCCGTGCAAAATGAGTACCGCATTGCGCACGATCCCCTGCGCATCGCGCCGCGGCTCACCAACGGTGCGGTAGTGCAGCCGCAGTTCCGGCAGCACCTCCCCTGAGGCGAAGGGAAAATTCCGCAGGGTGAAATCCCCCTGCGTGGGCTGCGGGTAATCGGCCGCGGCCGCGGCGGCGGCCAGCGACAGCAGGGCGAAGAAAAGGGCGTGCTTCATGGCCGGCGGGCAATCGTAGCGCGATTGCCCGCCAGCTGTTGTGCAAATTGCCCGAGGTCAGCCAGTCCTAGGGGAGATCGGCCGGCGCTGCGAACGTCCCTGGCGCGGTCGCGATCTGCAGCAGCACGCCGGGATTCGAGGTCGTCACGCCATTGACCACCGGCTGCGTGGGTCCCGTGGCAATGATGATATCGGGCAGGTTATCGCCGTTGACGTCAGCGACCGCGACCTCATTGGCATCCTCGGCGGTGAAATTCGTGGCCGCCAGGAAGGCCCCTGGATTGGCGGGGTCCTGCAGCAGCACGCTCACGGCATCCGTGCCGCCGATTACGATGTCGAGCTTGTTGTCACCGTTCAGGTCCTTCAGTACCAGCGACTGCGCAAGACTCAGCGGCGCGACCGGGTAACTCACCGCTGGCAGGAACTGGCCGTGATTGGCCGGGTCCTGCAACAGCACGTTGACGGTCGGTGCAGCGCCGCCGGTCGGACCCGGATCGGTGATCACAAGGTCTCCGAGGCCATCGCCGTTGACGTCGGCAATCGCCACGATATTCGCGCCGGCGACGTTGCTGTTCATGGTCTGCGTGAAGACCGAAACCGCCGCGGCATAGGTGGTCGTGCCGGCGGCGCCCGTATGCATGAGTACCTTGACCCCGGTGGCATCCGTCAAGGCGATGTCCGGGATGTTATCGCCGTTCAGATCGCCGACGGCGACCCAGTTGGCACCGCCCGCGTACAGGTTGATCGGATTTGCAAAGGTGCCGGGCGAAGTCTGCAGGAACAGCGAGACGGTGAAATCCGCCGCCACCAGGTCGGGCAGGTTGTCGCCATTCATATCGAGGATGGCGACCTGCGAGGCTCCAGGTGAAGGCAACACCAGCGGCGTATTGAAGCTGCCCGGCATCAGGCTGTTGTTGAAGTAGACGGCCAGTACGCCGTCCTCGAGGCTGGCCGTCACCACATCGGGCAAGCCGTCGCCATTCACATCGGCGCTGGCGATGTACAGGGGGTCATCGCCATTGTCCGTCGACGTTGGGGTCGCAAAGGCCGTTGCCGAAGTCGACAGATAGGTTTTCAGAAACGCCGGATCGGGCTCGAGTCCGTTTTGCACGCTGCTCAGCTGCACGATGTCGCTGAAGCCGTCGTTGTTGAAGTCCGCCACGGCAACTCCGGCTGACATCTCAATGGGCGGGTACCCGGTATAGCTGCCGCCATAGTCGCCGCAGCTCAGGAGCAGCGGGACCGTGGCCAACGCAACCCAGGCGGCGGGCTGCTTGATCAATCCGGTAGGGTGCGACATGGGTGATTCTCCGAACACACAAGACCCTGGAAACGTTCGGGCGTTGAACTTAGTGCAGGGCCAGCCCAAGTACCATCGAGCGGCGCACAAAATTCAGGCCTGCCACAGAGTATGTGCCCGGCGCGGGGGAATTCGGCGTATTCAGAGCGTCGCTGAAGGGCGACAGGCGTATCAGGGCGGCCCCTACACAGCGGGCCCCACCCCCAGATGGGTCTGCTAACGGACATCACTCCGCATTGCCTAGGGGGATAGTGGCGCTACCGGCACCTGAACGCCGATGTTCGCGGGTAACCACCAGATGCTGAACAAGACCCTCACTCTTCCCGCGCAGGAGCGGCGATTAAGCGTGCGTCACCGCTGGGACGCGCACGGTCCCGTCCCGGCGCCGCACAGTGGCCCCTTGTACCCTCTCGCGGTCACGGCCGTGCTCGGGGCCTCAGTCCTGTACTCGATTGCGATCGTATTGGGTCTGGACGTGCCCAGCCTGCACACCTTGCCGGTAAGCCTGTCCGCGCCCGCTGGTGTGGTTCTGGATCTCGCGCTGCTGTTACTGGCATTGATGCACTTTCATTTTATAGAGCGGCCCTACGCGGTTCTCAGCGGGCGGCAGCTCAGGCGGCCGCCGGCGAAGCGCAGCCAGGATCGGCTGCTCGTCAGCGCGCTTTTGTCCGGGTTCTTCTTTGCCTGGCAGCCCCTGCCGGATCTGGTCTGGACAGTCACTGCGCCGCCGCAACTCCTGCTGTTCCAGACAGGATGGTACGCGGGGTGGCTCTCACTGTTGCTCTCGGCGGCGCTGATCGAGGCGCCCTCGTTCCTGCGGATTGCGTTGCGAGCGGGTGTCCTGTGCTGTGCCGGCCACGCCACGAGGGTGGCGCGTGCCGGGATCCTGGGCGGACTGCTGCTCGTGGAATGGTGTGCTGCACAGATGAGCCTCGGCCATCTGCTGTTTGCGGGCGTTTTGACCGCCTACCTGGGCATAACCCCGCTCTTGTATCGACGAAACGTCAACGCCGCGTCCTGCCGCTCAAGTGCCAGGAATTAAGGGCTCCGGCTGCCACAGGGCTGAGGCTGGAGCGCGACACGGGGTAGCGCGGCCCACCGCCGCATAATCTTGCGCCCGGGCTACTGGGACCTGATCGACAGGTGACTGGGGTGGCGTCGTGGTATTGTCCGGCCGCCCAAAGTGAATACCACGACTGCAAGCTTAGGCGAAGACGCGTGTCCCAGCGCGGCGGAACTGAGATCCGTGGTCGAGCGCTATCGCCGGCCGTCCCATGCGCGGGCAATCTGGCAACTGACGAACACGCTCCTGCCCTATCTGCTTGTCTGGTATCTCATGGCGCGCGCCGTCACCGTGTCCTATTGGCTGATGCTGCCGCTGGCGGTTATCGCAGCCGGCCTGAGGGTGCGGATATTCATCTTCATGCATGACTGCGGGCACGGCTCCTTCCTGCGCTCACAGCGGGCCAACAGCATCATCGGTTGGATTGCGGGTCTGTTGACCTTCACGCCCTTCCAGCATTGGAGCTGGGAGCACGCGATCCACCATCGCACTTCCGGTAACCTCAACCGCCGCGGCCATGGCGACATCTGGACCCTGACCGTGGAGGAATACCTCGCCTCTCCGGCCTGGCGTCGCGCCGCCTACCGGTTCCTGCGCAATCCGCTCGTGCTGCTGATAATCGCGCCTACGGTGCAGTTCGTGTTCCTGGAGCGCTTCCCTTCTTCGCAGGCGGGCCGGCGCGAGCGGCTGTCCGTGGCGCTCACCAACCTCGGCCTGCTGTTGATGGCGGTCGCACTGTGCGAGCTGATCGGATTCAGATCGTGGCTTTTGATCGAGGTGACCCTGATGCTGCTGGCCGGCGCCGCGGGCGTGTGGCTGTTCTACGTGCAGCATCAGTTCGCTGAGGTCTACTGGGTGCGCAACGACGCCTGGGATTACACCGCGGCGGCCCTGACCGGCAGTTCCTTCTATAACCTGCCCGGCATCCTGCGCTGGTTTTCCGGGAACATCGGTTTTCACCACATCCATCATCTCAGCCCGCAGATTCCCAACTACCATCTGCGCCGCTGCCACGACGCCGAGCCGCGATTCCGCCGGGTTCCCACCCTCACGCTGCTGACGAGTTTCCGCTCTGCGACTCTGCGGCTGTGGGACGAACAGCGGCAGCGATTGATCGGCTTCCGCCTGCTGAAAACCCTCCGTCCGGGCTAAAGCCCACCGCCGTTCGGCGCTGGGTACGCGCGATTGAACGCGCTACACTGATTGCTGTCTCAATGCCCGACCGTTTCCGGAGATGGGTATGCGCCATAGTGCAGGTTCCTGGTTGGTGGCTGTGTCGGCCATCGTGCTGACCTCGGCGGGCGCCGCGAGCGAGCTGCCGGCGGGAGTCGCTGCGCTCCATTCGGAGTGGATGGACAAGAGTGCCAACCCGCTGCAGGACTTCTATCAGTACGCCAACGGGCAGTTTCTGCATGATAACCCGGTGCCGCCGGCGTACTCATCCTGGGGCCAGTTCCAGATTCTCGACCAGAAGAACCAGGATTTCATCCACCAGCTGCTGCAGTCCGCCGCCGCTGACACGAGTGCGCCGCGCGGGAGCGAGGCGCGGAAGATCGGCGATTTCTATGCCAGCGGCATGGACGAGGCGGGCGTCGAGAAGGCGGGCATTGCACCGCTGCAGCCGGAATTTGCACACATCGCGGCCATCAACAGCCCGGCCGACCTGAGCGCTGCGCTGGCACACCTGCAGATCATCGGGGTCGATGCCGCCTTTGGCATGGGGCAGATGCAGGACTACGCGGACAGTACCCAGGTGATCGCGGTCGTGGCGCAGGGAGGCCTCGGGCTTCCGGATCGCGACTATTACCTCAAGGACGATGCGAAGTTCGCCGCCATCCGCAAGGGCTACGAGGAGCACATCGCGCGCATGTTCGTACTGCTCGGCGACTCCGGCACCGCGGCGGCGGACGAGGCGCACGCAGTGATGGCGCTGGAGACGCGCCTGGCGACGGTCTCGATGCCCACCGAGAATCAGCGCGATC
Source organism: Steroidobacteraceae bacterium (assembly GCA_036394255.1). Taxonomy (GTDB): domain Bacteria; phylum Pseudomonadota; class Gammaproteobacteria; order Steroidobacterales; family Steroidobacteraceae; genus FEN-1191. The sequence goes on along the minus strand of DASWFL010000253.1, from coordinate 10,301 downwards.
CGCACGCGATCTACAACGTGCGTGACCTGGCCGCGCTCGCACAGGAGGCGCCGGCGATCAACTGGCCGCGTTATCTGGCCGTCTCAGGCGTGCCGCGGGTCACATCGCTGAATCTGGCCATGCCGGATTTCTTTGCCGGGCTGTCGCACGAGATCGAGACCACGCCGATGGCGCAATGGCGCAGCTACCTGCGCTGGCAGCTGGAGCACGGCTTTGCTCCGTTTCTTTCCAAGGCATTTGTAGACGAGAATTTCCGCTACGCGCAGCTGGTGTCGGGCAGCAAGGAGCTGCTGCCGCGCTGGCGTCGCGTGCTGCGGACCGAGAACGGCGCCCTCGGATTCGCCGTGGGCCACGAATATGTGAAGCGGCGCTTTCCGCCCGAGGCACGTGCGCAGGTGCTCGATATCCTGCACGGCGTGCGCGCAGCGGTGCAGGAGGACATCAGCACCCTGCCATGGATGAGCGAGGCCACGCGCGCGAAGGCGCTGGAGAAGCTCGCGCTGATCGAGGAGCGCATCGGCTACCCGGACGTCTGGCGTGATTACAGCAAGCTCAAGATTGATCGCGGCCCCTACGTGCTCAACGTACTGCGCGCCAATGCCTTCGAAAATGCGCGGCAGCTGGCCAAGATTGGCAAGCCCGTGGACCGGACCGAGTGGGGCATGGTGCCGCAGATCATCAACGCCTACTACGGCTCGTCGATGAACAACATCAATTTTCCGGCCGGCATCCTGCAGCCGCCGTTCTTTGACCCCGATGCGCCGGCCGCCTTCAATTACGGCGCCATCGGCGCTGTCATGGGCCATGAGATCACGCACGGCTTTGACGATCGGGGCAGTCAGTTCGACGGCCACGGGAATCTCGCCAACTGGTGGAGCAAGGAGGATGGCGAGAAATTCAAGGCCGGCGTCCAATGCGTGGCCGATCAGTATTCGAGCTACGCCGTCGACGGCGATCTGCACCTGAAGGGCAAGCTGGTGACCGGCGAGGCCATCGCCGACCTGGGCGGCCTGCTGCTGGCGTATCGGGCTTTTGAAGCCTCCGCTGCACGGGCCACCGCGCCGATGGTGGGCGGCTATACGCCCGAACAGCAGTTCTTCCTGAGCTACTCCCGCTTCTGGGGCGAGAACGTGCGGCCCGAACAGGCGCGCATGTGGGCCACGACTGATCCGCACCCGCCCACGAACTTCCGTGTGAACGGCACGCTGGCCAATGTGCCCCAGTTCGCGCAGGCTTTCGGTGACCCGGCCGCTGTCGCGGACGCGAAACGCTGCGTTATCTGGTGACATTGCACCGTCCGCTGCTCTAGAATCGCGCGCCTTACGTGGGGCGGTAGCTCAGTTGAGAGAGCGTCGCGTTCGCAATGCGAAGGTCGAGGGTTCGATCCCCTTCCGCTCCACCAATTTCTTGCTTGCCGCGCTGCTGCGCAGCGTCCCTGGGATCGCTTCCAACCCGTTTTGGGGTCATATTTGGGGCATCTGGAACTTCAATAAGAATCCCGGGAGACGCCATGAAGATTTGGACCCGTCGCCGCGCCCTTCACGGCACGGCTGCCCTGTCCGTCTTTCCCTTGCTCCTCAACCGAAACGCGGGCGCAGCTGTAGCGAGTCCGCCGAACCCGACCTCCAGTGCCGCTCACGTCCCGCAGGCCGATGCGGCGCGCTCCGCCGCAGCCCTCAAAGGTCCCCAGCCGCTCGTACATCTGACGGATCTGTACCGGCCGCACGATGACCCGGATGATCACTGGGACCTGGCGACCGCTTATGCCATGACCAGCCGGGGCGATCTGGACCTGCTGGGGATCCTGACGGACAACCCGGCGAACCTGCCCTCCCTGTACAAGGACGCCTGCAGTCCCGATGTTGCAGCAGTCGCTCAGCTCAATTATCTCACCGATAGAGCAGTGCCAGTCACGACGGGAACGATCTGGCCGTCCAAGCCGGGCGAAAAGATCCGCGAGGACAACCTGCCCAAGGACCTGAACGGCGTCACTATGCTCCTGGACATCCTCAGGCGATCCCCTCGACCCGTGGCAATCACGGTGGTCGGTTCCTGCCAGGATGTCGCCATCGCGGGGAAAAAGGAGCCGCAGCTGTTTTCCGAAAAGTGCGCAGGGATCTATCTGAGTGCAGGGTGTGGCAGTCCGAATCCGGAATTGCAAAAGTTGGGCGATGAGGTCGAGTGGAATGTCCACCTCAATCGCGGCGCGTACGCCACCGTATTCGAGCTGCCGTGCTCGATATACTGGCTGCCCTGCTTTAACACCTTTGCGAATACGGCCGTCGCCGGGGAATACGGTGCGGCCTGGAGTTTCCAGCAGAAAGAGGTGCTCTCACATCTGTCCACTCGTGCGCAGGTCTATTTTGCTTACGTGTTGAGCAAGGAGTCGGGGGTCAACTGGTTGTCCTATCTGCTGGACTCACGCAACAAGAGCATGGCGGAAAAGTACTACGATGAGATCCGCGGGATGTACAGCACGGCATCATTCGTACACGCCGCTGGAAAAACAGTCACTCGTGAGGGCGAATTGGTTTCCCTGGATGCGGCAGGGGACAGCGCCGTGTACGAGTTCATACCGATTGAGGTCCGCTGCGACGAAAGCGGAATTACTGAATGGCAGAAAGCCAAAGGACCCGCCAATCGGCACCTTTTCCATATCAGAGACATGGAAAGATATCCCAAGGCGATGGCCATCGCCCTAAGATCAGTGTTGCTCGAATTATCATGAACTCCGCGAGACTGGGCGTTTCCTGAACACCGTGGCTGGGCCATTACGCGTTTTCGGGAAAGCGAGCCCCGGATCGTGGCCATGTGGATTCGAGGCCGGCCGTGCTCGCTGTAGCATTGGCTGTTGAGTGTGCGTGGCTCGGCGCCCCATTTTCCTGAGCGCAGGTCCTAGAGCTGGAAAACCCCATGAGCCCATCCAACCCGTCACTGCACGCTCGCCTGTTCAAGTCCATGGCCGTCATCGAGGACTTCGAGCTGCGGGCCGTGACCTTAAGCATGCTGTACTTCTTCTTCCTCTTCGGCAGCTACTCGGTGGTCAAGCCCGTGCGCGACGCGATGGGCACCGTCTACGGGGTCAAGCACCTGCAGGAGCTGTTCACGGCGACCTTCCTGGCAAGCCTGGTGTTTGCGCCGCTGTATTCGGGCCTCGCCTCGCGTATCCGGCTCTCGAACTTTCTGCCCTGGGTGTACGGCTTCATTGCCGCCTCGGTGCTGTTGTTCTTCGCTCTGTTCCGGGGTGTCACGGAGCCCGGGCAGCTGCACTGGGTGTCCGCCGCGTTCTACGTCTGGGTCAGTACCTTCAACATACTGATCATCTCGGTGTTCTGGAGTTTCATGGCGGACATCTTTTCGCGCACCCAGGCGAAGCGGCTGTTTGGGTTCGTCGCGGCGGGCGGCACGATCGGCGGCATTGTCGGACCGCTGATCGCCACACTCCTGGGCAAAACTGTCGGCAACAACGGTCTGATGGTCATCGCGGCCGCCGGTTTCGTCGTGACCGCGGCGCTGGTGCGCATGCTGGCGGCGGAGAAGGCCAGGCTCACAGCCACGGGTTCGGAAACGCAGCAGACCACGCTGGACCGAAAGCTCGCGGGCGGAGTGTTCGACGGCTTCAGGTTGCTGCTCGGTTCCCCCTACCTGCTGCTGCTGGCGCTGTTCCTGCTGCTGATGACCTGGGTTTCGACGATTGTGTATTTTCAGCTCGGCGACCTGATCACCAAGGCCTTCGCGAGTGCCGATGAGCGCACGCGTGCCTATGCGAGCATCGAGCTGGCCGTCAACAGCCTCGCGGTGCTGCTGCAGCTGTTCGGTACGGGCCGGCTGATCCGCCGCTTTGGCGTGGGCACCGGCCTGCTGGTGAACCCGGTGATCATGGTCATTGCCTTTCTGGCCGTGCTGTTCTCGCCGGTGCTGCTGGTGCTCGGCGGCATCCAGATCGTGCGGCGCGTGGCCGAATACGCGGTGGCCAAGCCCACGCGCGAAATGCTCTTCACAGTTGTGGACCAGGAAAGCAGGTACAAGGCCAAGAACGTCATCGACACGGTGGTGTACCGCTTCGGCGACCTCAGCTCTTCGTGGGTAAGCCACGCCGTGCTGCCCTTCGGGGTGGTGGGCCTGGCGATCTTCGGAGCCATCGTCTCGGTGATCTGGTTTCCCATCGCCTTCCTGCTGGGCAGGCGCTACGAGAGCGCCCGGGGAACCCGCTAGTGGGCGAATGATCGAGGCGCCAGGGGAACCGACCTGATCCATCGAATTCTGCTGAAGGTCGCCGACGTCCGCACCAGCGAAGTGAGGGCGCTATTGCTGGCGTTTGCGTGCAATTTCGTGCTCATGGCGACCTACTACCTGCTGAGACCCGTGCGGGATGCCATGGCGACCGTGTTTGGCGTCTCCCAATTGCAGAATCTCTTCACCGGTACGCTGCTCATCACGCTGTGCTGTTCACCGGTGTTCGCATGGCTCACCGACACCTTCAAGCTCTCGCGCGTGCTGACGGGATTATTCTGGTTCCTGATCGTCAACCTGTTGTGTTTCCACGCCTGGTTTCGGGCCGATCCCGGCAGCCGCTGGTTTGCCGCGGCGTTCTACTGGTGGTTCAGCGTCGTCAATCTGTTCATGGTGTCGGTGTTCTGGAGCCTGATGGTCGACCTCTTCACGGCTACCCAGGCCACCCGGCTGTTGCCGGCGATCGCCGCCGGCGGAAGCATAGGGGCCATTGGCGGTTCGCTGGTGGCGACCCTGTTTGTGAAGGGCGTGGGCGTGGGCGGGCTCCTGCTGCTGGCCGTTGCAGGATTTGGACTCGTCATTGCGATCGTGCACTGGCTGATAGGAGAAAAGTACCGCCTCCAGGCTACACACGCGGAGACGCAGGCTTCCACACTGAATCACCGGCTGAGCGGCACGATGCTGGATGGCTTTCGGGCCCTGTTCTCCTCGTCGTACCAGAGGAATCAGGCGATCTTCATGCTCCTGATGACGTGGGTCGCCACCGTGGGTTATTTCATCCAGACGGACCTGATCAGTTCCGCATTCGCAGGGCTCGCGGCACGCACTCAGGTGCTTGGGAACATCGACCTGATGGTGAATATTTTCTCCGCCACGGTTTCCCTGTTCGGCCTGAGTCGATTTATCAAGCGATATGGGGTGACGGGCGGCCTGGTGCTGACCCCGATCCTGATGGCGGCCTCATTCGTGCTCATGGCCCTGTCGCCAACGCTGCTGATGATGCAGGCGATGCAGGTCACGCGGCGTGTGACGCAGTACGCCATTGCACGGCCCAGCCGTGAAATCTGCTTTACGGTGGTCGAACAGGAAAGCCGCTACAAGGCCAAGAATGTGATCGACGTGGTCGTCTACAGGCTCGGCGATGTCACGTCCGCCTGGGTACAGGCCGGTATACGGCTGCTCGGCTTCGGAACGGGAGGCGGGCTGGGCGTGGGCTTGATCGCCACGGGGTTCTGGGCGGTGAGCGCCTGGACGCTCGGGCGGCAATACGAACGCAGGCAGGAACAATTGGGAAGCGCGGAGCCCATCATGGCGTCCGCGGGCCTCTAGCACGCTGCCGTCTGCACATCGAGCAGGCGTGGCGCTCCGCACGGAGCACTACCGTGCCGGCTAAGGAGCACACCCGCGCCCACCGTCGCGATGATCAGGCTCGCCAACGCAATGACGTACGGACTCACTCCGAGCCTCGCACTGCTCATCCTGCGTTGGATCTACGGCGCCGTGCTCGGCAGCGTCTACGGCCGCTCGGAAGTTCGGGTTTCCAACCGGGGCGCCCGAATGTCCTTGCATTGGACCACCCAAGTGGTCGCTGTACATCCGATCCACCCAACTGCTTCCCCCAAGCAGAGGCTTCGTCAAATATTGTGATGGCCGTCCACTTCTACCGTGAGGTCCGAGTGGTTCGCAGGAACCCGTCAAGGCTCGTGAAGGCCTAAAATTTTCTCTTTGTAGAACAACAGCTTATAGGCGACATTTGCCTATCCAGTGACATTTGAAGATTGCCCATCGGGATCCCCGGCGGAGCGGTCGCGGCGCCTGTACGCCAACTGTGACGCTGTTAAGGAATAAATCCAGCCCCCAGGTTTAGAGTCCTTCAGTCGCCCGCGGACCACGGGTCCTGCGGGCGCCGCGGGCATGGTGATGCTCGGGGAAGAGCCTGGACCCTATCCCGAGCTGGCACGTTGGAAGTCATGGCGGCAAGCCTGAAGGCCTGGGGCGGGAATTGACCAGCGACGGCGCTCAGAATCTGGCAGGAGCTGTCGGTCGTGATGCCGACCGGGCGCCTTCGTGCCGGAGTTGGTGCAGGGGATCGCCGGCGCCACGCCTGCGAACCGGAGCCTTGCTGGTCGTGATGGCGCTGGTCTGCGCGCCGCTCGGCGCACGGGCCGGCTCGGTCGAGGTCATCGTCAATCCCGACCATTCCAGCGCCCCCATCGACCGCAATCTGCTGCGCGCCATCTTCACGATGCGCCTGCGCCAGTGGCCCGACGGCGAGCCGATCCAGGTCTTCGTCATGCCCGACGGCAGCGAATTGAGCAACCAGTTCTGTCGCGAGCAACTGGGAACCTTTCCCTATGTCATGCGCGCGACCTGGGACCGCATCGTGTTCACCGGTACCGGCCTGGCGCCGACGGTCGTAAGTTCGGAGCGGGAAATGCGCGAACGTGTCCGCTCCACCCCCGGTGCCGTTGGTTATGTTCGCAGTGGAGAACGGTCTGAACTGTTGCCGGTCCAGCCCAATGTCCTGCTCGCTCCTCTCGGCGGGTTCTGGCGTGGCTGACCTATCCTTCAGTTCAGTCCTGTCCCGCCTGCCGATCCACCGGCTGGCGCCGGTCCTGCTTGGTTGCGTGCTCTGTGTGCCCGTTGAGGCGCTCGAATACCAGCTGCACGGCTACGCCGCTCAGGGCTTCGCGCTCAGCAGCGGCAACAATGTATTTGGTGACAGCACCGACGGGAGCCTCAGTTATTACGAGGTCGGACTCAATGCGCAGATCCAGGTGCGGCCCAGGCTGTTGCTGGCAGCACAGGGCGCAATTCGAGACGCTGGGGCCACCGATACCGGCGTCGCGCGGCTGGACTACGCCCTGATGGACTACCGGATCGTCTCCGGAGCCGACGCCAGCGCCGGCATCCGGATCGGCAAGGTGAAGAACCCCCTGGGCTTCTTCAATGAGACCCGCGATGTCATCTTCACGCGTCCCAGCATTCTGCTGCCCTTCATCTATTCCGACAATCAGAATCAGCGCGACCTGGTGTTTGCCGCGCCCGGGGTGCAGCTGTACGGCAGCGCCGTCCGGGGCAGGCACGAGTGGTCGGCGACGGGCACGGCCAGCGCCGACAGGTATTTGAGCGAGGCCGACGAGCGTCTGCTGGTCGTCCTGCCGGTGCCGTCCAGCATACAAATGAAGGATTCCTGGAACGGCCAGATCATGGATTCCATCGATGGAGGCCGTTGGCAATTCGCCGTCAGTCTTTACTATGCCCGGCTGGTCTTGAACGCACTGTATCCGAGCGTGCCTCCCGCGAGCATCTACGGCAACTTTGGCGTTGGTGTGGACGTCATTTCCGCACGCTACAACGCCGAGCGATTCAGCCTTACCGCGGAATACGCCATCGGCCCCAACCGCGACTACGTCACGCTCGGGGGCAACGTGATCCAGAATTTCAGGATCGTGGCGGACTCCGGCTATCTGCAGGGCGACTATCGGATCAACTCGCGTTGGAGCGCCCTGGCGCGGGCCGACGCCTACTTTCGTGACCGCGGCGATCGTGATGGACGGGCGTTTGCCGCCGCCCATCCCGGGGCGAGCGCGGCCTCCAGGTATGCCTACGATCTGACGGCCGGGCTCAGCTGGCGCCCCAATGCCCGTTGGGGCGTGTGGGGCGAATATCACTGGATCGACGGCAGCGCGACAGTGCAAGCGCTCGACAACACGGGGCGCGTGCCGTCCGACCACTGGTCGACGCTGATGCTGATGGCGGGCCTCAGGTTCTGAGTCCCGCCGAATGACCGGATTGCACGAAGCGCCGCAAGCCTCCCCGACTGATTCGCCCGGTCGGGACGCACCGCGGTTTGGCCTGATCTGGAAATCGCTGCTGTTGCTCATCGTCTCCCTGGGCTGCGCCTACGCCTATCTGGGCTTTGTCAGCTACGGCAGCCTGAAGGAACAGCACGAGCAGGGCGTGCAACGGCAAATGGAGCGCCTCGACCTCGCTCTCGATGCACAGTTCGAACAATCGAGCGAGGCCTTGGCGCGACTCGCGACGCAGATGGTGGCGGTCACGAGTACGTCGCAACTGCAATCCAGCGGCCTGGACGAGACTTCGCTGTCTCCCGAACTGCTGTCGATGCTGACGTGGATCGAATACGTCAAGCCGGACGGGCTACGGGTTGCAGCCTGGAACAATCGCGGCGCCGAGCCGATTCCCCGGGCAAGCGCCGGGGCGCTCCAGGCCCGAGTGCGCGTGTCGGGCCGGCCGGCAGTCGAGCTCATCTGCGGGCGGGACTGTGTCCTGTACGTCTACGCCCCGGCATTCGATCGCGAAGGGGAGGAAGTCGTCATCGGGATCGGCCAGCTGGCTGCGGATATGCTGCTGGATTTCAGGCGCCTGACCGGCACCGACGTTGCGTTGCTGCAGGACCGGGCCGGCAGAGGCCCGAGTCGCGGCACGGCCCCGCGGATCGCGGAGCGGCAACTGACAGGGCTGACAAATTCACCGGCGTTGCTTCCGGTCCTGACGGGAATGCGCGATGAACTGCCGGCTCCAGGTCGGAGCCTCGCGATCGCGAGCGGGGATCGCCGATTTCAGCTCCGGGTCCATGGCCTTCCTGCCGGCATCGTCGCCGGCTCCCTCAAGCCGGAGGCATTGTTCATCGTCGATGACACGGAGGCGCAGCTGCGCATCCGGGCGGACGCGCGCCGGATGGTGACGTCCATCGTGTCCGGAATGATCCTGTCGGCGCTCGCCCTGATCCTGGTCACCAGTCCGTTGCTGCGCCGGCTGGCCCGCGTGACGCGCGCCCTCCCGCTGCTGGCGGAGCAGCGCTTTGCGGAAGCGAGGGCGTTGATGGCGGATGAGTCCCGCAAGTCGCGCTCGGCGGACGAGATCGACGTCTTGCGGGACGTGGCCATCTCCCTGGCGGAGAAGCTGGAACGACTCAACGCCGCGGAATCGGCCAGCGCCGCGAAGTCGCACTTCGTCGCAGCGATGAGCCATGAGATACGCACGCCCATGAACGGGATCATTGGAACGCTCGACGTCCTGCAGCACAGCAGCCTGACGGGTCCGCAGGTCGAGCTGGTGAGCCTGATTTGCGAGTCGGCCGATTCACTCCTCACGATCATCGACGACATCCTCGATTTCTCGAAAATCGAGGCAGGCCGCCTGGACATCGAGCGACTGCCGATGTCGGTAGCGCAGGTGGTCGAAAAGACCGGAAATCTGCTCAATCGCATCGCGGAGCGCAAAGGCGGAACCCTCACCGTCTTCGTAGATCCGCAGATCCCGTCGACGGTGATGGGCGATGCGGCGCGCCTGCGCCAGGTTCTCATTAATCTGATCAGCAACGCTCTGAAATTCTCCAGCAGTCTGGACCGCCCCGGGCAAGTGTCGGTACGCGCCGAGCTCGCGGGCCACGACCAGGACCACGTGATGGTGGAGTTTCGCGTCGCCGACAACGGCATCGGCATGGACGAGGCGACGCTGGCGCGGGTGTTTACGGCCTTCACCCAGGCGGACGCTTCCACGACCCGCCGTTACGGAGGCACGGGTCTGGGGCTGGCCATCTGCAAGCAGTTGGTGGGCCTGATGGGAGGCGACATCTCCGTCGAAACGCAGCCCAATGCCGGATCCATCTTCAGCGTGCGCCTGCCCCTCAGTCCACTGCCAGGGATGAGCGATGCCGCAGCGGGTGCTTCTGATATCAGGGGGCTGACCTGCCTCGTCATCGGCGGGCCGGGTGGCCTGGCCGATGATCTGGCGACCTATCTCAGGGCGGACGGGGCATCGGTCACGCGCGTGGCCGATCTCGCGGCAGCTCGTCCCGTGACCGAGACGAACTCGTCCGCGCCGGAGGTATGGGTCATGGACGTCGGCGAGGACTCGCCGCGATTTGAAGAGCTGCAGTCGATCGTGCGCACCTATGCTGAAATGGATGTGCGTGTAGCGGTGGTGGTGATCGGGCGGGGTCGGCGGCGTATTCCGCGGGCCCAGGCCGGCGGAATCAGCATGCTCGACGGCAACGCGCTGAATCGGCAAACCCTTGCCCAGGCGGTCGCCGTGGCGGG
>DASWFL010000252.1:0-3678 GCA_036394255.1 Steroidobacteraceae bacterium | reverse complement strand
GGGCAAAGCCACGGTCACCTCGTTGTCGAGGGCTTTTCCCAGCAGCGCGCGCGCGAGTGGGGCGTCCATGCTGATGCCGCCGGGTTCCTGGTCGAATTCATCCGGGCCGACGATCCGATAGACGCGCTTCGCGCCGCGCGGCAATTCAAGCGTAACCTGCGCACCGAAGAACACCCGCCGTGAATCGCTGGGTGGGTCGCTCACCACCACCATGCCCTCCAGACGCTTGCGCAGGTGGCGTACGCGCGCGTCGATTTCCCGCAGCCGGCGTTTCCCGTAGGTGTATTCCGCGTTTTCCGAGCGATCGCCCTGTGCCGCCGCGGCGGCCACGGCCTGGGTGACGCGCGGGCGCTCCCCACGCCACAGGTTGTCGAGTTCGTCACGCATCCGGCGCTCGCCCGCCGGTGTGATGTATTTCGAACTTTGCGGTGGTGGACGACGGTAGCGGCTCAAGCGGTGCTCCGGGCGGCGCTATATGTGCGGCGGCTCACATCTTCGGGCCGATCCTGCGGCGTAGGCTGAGATCCATGGCCAGCCGCTACTACGCTCATTTTATCGCCGAGTCGCCCAGCGTGGCGCAGGCCGGTGAATGGAGCGGCATTGTCGAGTTGACGCGCCCCCTCAGCCAGCGTGCGGAGGAGCGGGAGCTCTCGCAGGTGCTGGCGGGCAGCATGGATCTGGACGCTGAGGAGATCCGGATCCTCGACTGGTCCTGGCTGCAGTAACCGATCCCCTGGCGGACTTTACTCCCCTCTGGTAAGTCCGCTCCTTCAATGCCCCGGCTTGCCGGGGCATTTTTTATTCCAGGCCTGGCCCGGGCCTGTTTACACTCCCCGAATGGAATCAATGACCTGAAAGGGGCGGGGCTGTCATAAAATCACCCGACTGCGTGCTGGAGGAGCACAGGGCCCGCTGGCTGCCCGATGGCGATCACGCCTTTGCCGCCATGACCGCCCTCATCGACGGCGCCAGCGAGTCCGTCTGCCTGGAAAGCTACCTGGTGCGCGACGGAGAGCCGGCCCTGAGCCTGCTGGCCGCGCTCCAGCGCGCGCGGGCGCGGCGCGTGCGGGTACGCCTGCTCTGCGACGCGTTCGGCTCGGAAGGGCTCCCCACAGGCTTCTTCAACCGCCTCGTCGCGGACGGTGGTGAATGGCGCATGTTCAGCCCCGCGCGGCGGCTGCGCCTGGCCTTCCGCGATCACCGTAAGCTCCTGGTGTGCGACGGGCGGCGTGCGATCGTCGGTGGCCTCAACATCGGCCCCGAGTACCTCGGCGACGGCGTCAGGCGCGGTTGGCGCGATCTGGCGCTGCAGATCGAGGGGCCGGTCGTCGCGGCGCTGGCCGCCAGCTTTGCGGCGATGTACGCCCTCGCGCCGGTGACGGCCGCGGCCATCCGGAAGTTCAGGCGGCTCGCCCGCCGCATACCGGCTGTTCCAGGGACGGCCGTCGCGCTGCTGCAGAGCGGCCCGGGCTGGCCCGTCGGTCAGCTGTGGCGGGCCCTGCGCTCCGATCTGGCGCGGGCGCGCGAGGTGCGCTGCATGGCCGCCTATTTCCTGCCGCCGCGCCGGCTGCGCCGCGCGTTGCGGCGGGTCACGGAAGGCGGCGGCAGCGTGCAGCTGCTGCTGGCGGGCCGGAGCGACGTGCCCGTGGCGCGCTACGCGGCCGAATACCTGTATGCGCGCATGCTTGCCGGCGGCGCACGGCTGTTCGAATACCAGCCGCAGATTCTGCACGGCAAGCTCCTCATCATGGACGACACGGTATACATCGGCTCCTGCAACCTCGATCGGCGCAGTCTCAACATCAACTATGAACTGCTGCTGCGCCTGCACTGGCCGCAGCTGGCCGCGCAGGGCCGCGGGTTGTTTGCCGAATCATTGGCCCACAGCCGTGAAGTGGCCGCGGCCAGCTGGTGCGCCAGGCGCCACTGGTGGGAGGGGTTGCGCGCCCGCGCCGCCTACTGGCTGCTGACGAGGATCGATCCGCTCCTGGCACGCCGCCGGTTGCGCTCGCTCGGTTGAGGCTGTCCCGGGCCGCAGTGATTGGCGCGGACCGTCCAATGCCGGTATCGTGAGCCGCCAGAGGGTCCCGGAAATTCCCGGCAGCCGGAGTGCAGGTCATGCAATTGCTCAGAGTCATGGTGTGTGTTGCGGCGGCCGCGCTGCTGGGCGGGTGCGGGTACAACCGCATCCAGACACAGGACGAGTCGGTCAAGGCGGCATGGTCCGAGGTGGTCAATCAGTTTCAGCGGCGCGCCGATCTGGTGCCGAACCTGGTCAATACCGTGAAGGGCTTTGCTGCCCAGGAAAAGTCGGTGCTGCTCGGGGTCACCGTGGCGCGCGCCAAAGTGGGCACGATCCAGGCAACGCCCGAACTCATCAACGATGAGGCCGCATTCAAGAAATTTCAGGCCGCCCAGGGCGAGCTGTCCTCGGCCCTGAAGAGCCTGATCGCCGTGAGTGAAAACTATCCGCAGCTGAAGTCCGACCAGAACTTCCGCGACCTGCAGGCGCAGCTCGAGGGCACGGAGAACCGCATCACCGTGGCGCGCAAGCGCTATATCGACGCGGTGCAGGAGTACAACGTCACGATCCGCTCCTTCCCGAGCAACCTCACCGCGATGATCTTCAAGTATCAGCTCAAGCCGAATTTCGCGGTGGAGAACGAAGCGGCGATCGCCCGCCCGCCGACCGTGGATTTCAGCGCCACCGCGCCGGCGGCACCGTCGACGTCACCGTAGATCTGCCCAAGCCGATGGCTGGGCTGCTGCTTGCCCTGTTGAGCCTGTTTGCGGGTTCGCTGGCGGCTGCCGATGATCTACAGCCCATTCCGAAGCTGGAAGCGCGCGTCACCGACCTGACCGGGACTCTGTCCGCGGGCGAGCAGGTGGATCTGGAGCAAAAGCTCAAGGCGTTCGAGACTCGGAAGGGCGCGCAGCTGGCGGTGCTGATGGTGGCCAGCACCCATCCGGAAGAGATCGAGCAATACTCGATCCGGGTCGCGGACGCCTGGAAGCTCGGGCGCTCCAAAAAAACGTCCGACGGCCTGCTGCTGCTGCTGGCCAAGGATGATCGGGCGCTGCGCTTCGAGGTCGGTGACGGTCTTGAAGGCGCGCTCACCGACGCCACGGCCAACCGCATCAAGGACGAGATCATGGTGCCCCTGCTCAAGCAGGGGCAGTACTACGCCGCTATCGATGCCGGCCTGGCGCAGGCCATGAAAATCATCGACGGCGAGCCATTGCCCCCGCCGGAGGCCGAATGGCAGGGCAACAGCGGGATGCTGCGCCAGGCGCTGCCGGCGCTGTTCATCGCCTTCTTCGTGCTCAGCGCGATCATGCGCGCCATCTTCGGGCGCATCGGCGGCGCAGCGGCTTCCGGCGGACTCATGGCGATCGTCGCCTATTTCCTCAGCCGGCTCCTGCTGATCGGACTGGGGGTCGGCACGTTGGCCTTTGTGATGGCGCTGATCTTCGGCCTGCGCGGGAACGGCTGGAGCACGGGTGGCCGTGGCGGCTGGGGCGGGGGACTTGGGGGTGGCGGATTCGGCGGACTCGGGGGCGGCGGCTTCGGCGGCGGCGGTGGTTTCAGCGGTGGGGGTGGCGGATTTAGTGGCGGTGGCGCCTCGGGGCGATGGTGAGCTTTCTCCAGCGCCTCTGGCGTCACTGGCTTGCGAGCCT
>DASWFL010000251.1:0-4270 GCA_036394255.1 Steroidobacteraceae bacterium | reverse complement strand
ACCGTGTCTTCGAGCACCAGCACGCGGTCGCCGGTGGCGGCGATCTCGGAAAGCAAGGCATTGGCGAGCGTGGTCTTGCCGGTGCTAGTGCCACCTGCGATCAGAATGTTCTTGCGCTCGCGCACTGCACGCACCAGCAAGCCCGCCTGCGCGGCGGTCATCATTCCATCCTCGATGTAGCGCGACAGCGGGATCACGCCAAAGGCGCGCTTGCGCAGTGCGAAGGCAGGCCCCGGCGCGGCCGGCGGCAAGATGCCCTCGAAGCGTTCGCCCGTCTCGGGCAGCTCCGCCGTCAACAGCGGCTGGCCCCGATGCACCTCGGCACCGACATGGGCCGCCACGAGCCGAATAATGCGTTCACCGTCCGCTTCGGACAGCTCCACGCCCATCGGCGCGCGGCCCGTGGAAAGCCGATCCACCCAGAGCGTCCGGTCGGGGTTGAGCATGATTTCCACCACGTCCGGGTCTTCGAGCGCAGCGGCGATCAGCGGCCCCATCGCTGTGCGCAACATCTGGATGCGGCGATCTAGCGAAACGGCGGTGAAGGAAGAAGGCGTGGTACTCATGACGTACGCTCCTGCACTTCACCCATGCGCGAAGGGTCGGGATGCAGTTCCTCCACCACGTCGCGCACCAGACTGCGCCCACGCAGCAGGTGGCGGCCCAACTGCTCCACGAACTGCTCGAAGCGGGCCTTGCCCTGGGCGCGAGCGGCGTCCTGATGTGCTTCGGGCACGGGTGTGCTGACCGTGAGGAAGTAGCGGATGAACAGCGCCAGCGTCTCGATCTGAATGTTCTGGTCGCGCTCCATGCGCTCGGCGTGGCGCGACAGCCGATCCAACCGTTTGGCAATGGCCGCCTCCCGCTGGTCGGCGGCATCGGGCGACAGCCACGATGCGAGTGCCGCCGCGACGATGCTGGACTTCGATACGCCTTTGGTGGCGGCCAGTTCGTCGAGCCGTTTGCTGTGCTCCGGCTGAATGAACACATTGAGGCGGTGCTGGGTCATAGGTCGATTCCGTCGTCAGGGTCGAGGGAAGCCAGCCGGGCCGTGCGTTGCAGGGCCGGATCGAACCGGCGCGGGAGGGGAAGCGGCATGTCGTCGTCATCGAGCAGGCCAAGGTCGGCCACGGGTGCGGCCTGCTCGGGGTCGTAGGCGACGGTTTCGGAAAGCTCGGGCTGACGGCGCGGACCACCGTCGTCGGTCGAACCCAAGTTCTCCAGGCCATCAGCGGACGCCGCGGCCGGTGCGGCGGGAATCGCCAGTCCGCTCCAGTCGTCGGGACGCGATGGCGGCGCGTCGGCGTATCGCTCGCTCGCCAGCGCGGGCGGCGGCAACACGCGCCGCTTGAAATTGCTGTCCGCGTAGTAGCGCAGCTTCTTGGCCTTGATCGGCGCCACGCTGGACACCATCACCACTGCTTCGTCGGGCGGAAGCTGCATGACTTCGCCCGGCGTCAACAGCGGGCGCGCGGTTTCCTGGCGCGACACCATCAAGTGCCCGAGCCACGGCGCGAGCCGGTGGCCCGCGTAGTTGCGCTGCGCGCGCAGCTCGGTCGCAGTGCCGAGCGTCTCGGAGATCCGTTTGGCGGTGCGCTCATCGTTGGTGGCGAACGTCACGCGCACATGGCAGTTGTCCAGGATCGAATGGTTCTGGCCGTAGGCTTTGTCGATCTGGTTGAGCGACTGCGCGATGAGGAAGCTGCGGATGCCATAGCCAGCCATGAAGGCCAACGCCGTCTCGAAGAAGTCGAGGCGTCCGAGTGCCGGAAACTCATCGAGCATCAGCAGCAGCTTGTGACGACGCTCGATGCCGTCGCTGCCATCGAGTGATTCGGTGAGGCGCCGGCCGATCTGGTTGAGGATCAGGCGGATCAGCGGCTTCGTCCGCGAAATGTCCGAAGGCGGCACCACCAGGTACAGCGACCCCGGATGCTCGGCCGCGATCAGGTCGGCAATGCGCCAGTCGCAGCGCGAGGTGACTTCGGCCACCGTCGGGTCGCGGTAGAGGCCGAGGAACGACATGGCCGTGGACAACACGCCCGAGCGTTCGTTGTCCGATTTGTTGAGCACTTCGCGCGCCGCCGAGGAAACGACCGGATGCGGGCCATCGCCGAGATGCGATGTGGTCATCATCCGATGCAGCGTCAGCTCAAAGGGACAAGCCGGGTCGCTGAGGAAGTTGGCGACACCGCGCAGCGTCTTGTCTTCGCCCGCGTAGAGCACATGCAGAATGGCCCCGACCAGCAATGCGTGCGAAGTCTTCTCCCAGTGGTTGCGCTTCTCCAGCGCGCCATCGGGATCGACCAGGATGTCCGCGATGTTCTGCACGTCGCGCACCTCATGCGCGCCGCGCCGGACTTCCAGCAGCGGGTTGTAGGCCGCCGACTTGCTGTCCGTCGGATTGAACAGCAGGCAATGCGAGAAGCGCGAACGCCAACCTGCGGTGATGCTCCAGTTCTCGCCCTTGATGTCGTGGATGACGGCAGACGCTGGCCAAGAAAGAAGCGTTGGCACCACCAGGCCCACGCCCTTGCCTGAGCGCGTGGGCGCGAAGGTCAGGACATGTTCCGGGCCCTCGTGCCGCAGGTACTGCTGCCGATGCAGGCCGAGGAACACGCCTGCAGGCTGGTCAAGGCCCGCCTTGTGAATGTCCTCCGCGTTGGCCCAGCGCGCCGTGCCGTAGGTCGTGACCAGCTTGGACTGGCGCGAGCGCCAGATCGACATGCCGATGGCAACCACCACCGCGATCAGGCCGCTGCCTGCGGCAATGGCACCGCCCACGTCGAATACATGCGGCGCGTAGGCGTCGAAGAAGAACCACCACTCGAACAGGCGCCAGGGGTGATAGACCGGCGTGCCGAGGAAATCGAACCAGGGCGAACCCAGGCGTAGCTGGTAGCCCAGCGCCGCTGCTGTCCATTGCGTGGCGCTCCATACGCCAGCGATCACGATGCCGAAGACAACGGCAATCTGACCGAACAGCACGTTCGTTCCTTGCATTGGCCAACCTCCCGCTACGGCACAGGGACATGCCGTAGTGCCGAGGATCAAGGCGAGCGTGCAGGTCGGTCAAAGACCGTTATAGCGGGGATTCAGGCCAAAATGGCCAGACTTCTTGCTGTGGCGAAGGCAATAAAAATGCCGCATGCGCGAGCGCGCTGCGGCGTGATGAGGTAACAGCAAGAACTCTGTCGCGGCCAGGCGACGGCGCGGGGCGCTATTTGGATTGCTGTTCCGGCCGATCGCCGAAGAAACGCCGGTTGGCGGCTTCGGCCGCACGGCGGCAGAGTTCTTCTCCTGCCTTCGCGCGGTCTTCCTTGCACAGGCGCTGGACTTCTTTGAGGCGCTCGGGATGGGCAACGAGGAAGTCCACGGTTTCCGTCGGTTGGGATGGTCCACAGCCCGTCAGTGCGGCAACCATCAGCAGCGGCAGGAATCGGGTCATGGCTTGGGTCCTTTCAGCAGGTGGATCAGGAGTCCTCGGCGGCGCTGGAGCCATCCGCCGAATCAATGGAGGCCACTCGTTCGATGAACCGGGCCAGCATTTCGGAGGGCTCCACGTCACGGTGCAGCAGATACGTGGCCAGCATCTGCGGCTTGCCCGCCAAGCGCCGGGCCACAACACCTGGCCCACGGCCGGATGCAATGTGCGCGGCGCCCGCCAAACCGAGCGCCAATCCGGCTGAGACCAAGGTCATCATCACCTCATAGGACGCCACGCGCTGGGCGATCAGTGGCTGTTGCTCGTAGCGCTGCAAAACGCGATCAACTTGGCGTGCATGGCCTTCGCATATCGCCGGATCGCATAGCGCCAGCGGATAGCGCAACACTTCTTCCAACGGCACGTGCTTGTGGGCCAGAACAGGATGGCGAGCTGGGACCGCCACCATCAGTTCGTCTTCCCATGCAGGCCTGACCACAATGCCGTCGCCCACCTCTTCGGCCATCGAAAAGCCGACGTCATACAGGTCATCGTGCAGACCCTTGATCTGTTGATCCAACGGCACCTCAAATAGCCGAACATCAATCTCTGGATCTTCCGCTCGGCACTGTGCCAGCAGCGTCGGCATTCGCGAGGGCGTGATGCCATCGGACAAAGCGATGCGCAACTGTCGCTGAAACCCACTGGCGGCGGACTTGACGCCGTCACACGCCTGTTTCAGAGCTTCGAAGATTCGCGGCACCCGCTCCAGGAATGCCATTCCGGCAAAGGTCAGGCGGGTGCTTCGCGTGGTTCGCGTGAACAGTTGCGCCCCGAGCTCTTCCT
>DASWFL010000250.1:0-1872 GCA_036394255.1 Steroidobacteraceae bacterium | reverse complement strand
TCGGGCCTGCTCTCCGGCGGCGCTGTGCTGGCACGGTAGAAGAATGGGTGGTGGGTGGTGGCGAGGACGGCGACAAGATTTGCCATACTTTCCTCCTTCGAACATGGCCTGCACACTAGCAGGCGTTGGATGAATTGGGCTAGCGTTGTTCTGGAATGTCGTTGCTGGCCGCCGGTCGATACACGGCGTTCCGGTCGATCGCAGCGTAGATGTCGGGTGCGATGGGATGACGCAGCTCTTCAGCGATGTGACCGAGCAGGCCCGCCGCACGCGCGAGCAGGGCCACACCGCGCAGCAACTCAGGCGGCAGCCCGATGTCAGCAAGCGCGGCACCAGCCACTCCGGCACCGTTGAGCGGCAACGTGCGGCCAAGCACCTCGGCATGAACACGACCAATGGCCTCGAACAAGCGCAGGTGCGGACCCCGCAGGCCCTCCCGCTCGGCAATCTCAATGATCACGGCGGTGCGAGGATCCACTATTTTATGCACCGGGTGGCCCAATCCGGGAACGAAGCGGCCAGCAGCCCGCTGCTCGGTCACTGCCTGTTTGGCAAGCGCGTCCCACTGCTCATCGGTCTCTGGGAGCTGGCCCGCGACGCTTGCCAGCACGCCCGCCAGAAATCGGCCAGTGTCTTCCGTGACGCCGAGGAACCGCGAGCCGCCCCCCAGCAGACCCGCTGCCATCGCGCCCTGCAGCGCATCCGGAGCGCTGAACAGGGTCAGGCGGGCAGCGATAGCGGTTGGGGTAAAGCCGTGATCAGCCAGCGAGACGAGCACTGCCTCGAATACACGCACCTGTTGCGGTGTCGGTCGCTGCTGCGTGGCAAGCCAGAGGGCCAGCTCGCCAAAGCCGATGTGACCAATCAGTTCGCCCGCAAGATCGTGCCCAAGCAGGTGAATACTCGTGGCATCAGACGTCCCGATGCCGGTGGGATATTCCATGTGTCCCCCCCTTCTAGACTACAATGCTTCTCAACCCTCTCGACGCAGGGGCTGCCGGGTCATACTGGCTCGAAGGAATCTCTCGTTGCTCAGCCTTGCTCTGAGGAGGGTCTATCCGTATTGAGTTCCTCCGCGTCGGTGCGTTCCATCTGGCTGAGCCAGGCGCGAATCTGCTCGTTGTCCTGGCCGAGCGCCGGAGGCGGCAGCCTGTAGCGCGGAGGCGTCAGCGAGAACGAAATCGGATGACGAATCATAGGCAGGGCATCATCTCCAGCGCCGACCTCGACCACGGGATCGAGTCCGATTTCGCGAGCGAAGGCGATACCCCCTTCAACGCTGTTGATCGGGCCGCACGGGACGCCGGCGGCGCTCAACCTGCGGAACCATTCGTTGGCTGTTCTCGTACGCAGCCGTTCAACTAGCAGCGGGCGCAGGGCATCGCGGTTGCGGTTGCGATCTTTGGTGGTGGCAAACCTGGGATCACGCGGCAAGTCAGGAAGATCGAGGATCTCGCAGAGCTTGCTGAACTGCCCGTTGTTCCCGGCAGCGATAATCAGGTCCAGATCCGCCGTCGGCAGCGGTTCGTAGGGGAACAGGCTGGGATGCGCATTGCCCATCCGGGTCGGAACGACGCCGCCAGCCACATAAGCAGAGGTCTGGTTGACCATCCCTGAGAGCGCCGAGGCGTACAGGCTTACTTCCACATGCTGGCCTTCGCCAGTGTGATGGCGGTGATTGAGGGCGGCCAGGATGCCAATGGTCGCGTGCAGCCCGGCCATCACATCGAACACCGAAATTCCGGAGCGATAGGCCGGGCCATCAGGATCACCCGTAAGGCTCATTAACCCCGACATAGCCTGTACGATGAGGTCGTAACCGGGCAGGGATGCCCCCTGCGCCGTCCCGAAGCCACTGATGGAGGCATAGAC
>DASWFL010000249.1:0-10828 GCA_036394255.1 Steroidobacteraceae bacterium | reverse complement strand
TGCCCGTGGTGCGGTTGTTCACGCCGGACGCGCATCTCACTTGGCTGCTGGCCGCGCTCGATCCGGCCGATGGCGATACGGCCTTTGGCCTGATCGACCTGGGGCTGGGAATGCCCGAGCTGGGCACCGTGAAGCTGTCCGATCTGGAATCCATCGTCGGGCCACGCAAGCAGCCCGTGATGCGGGATCGGTATTTTCAGGCGGCACGCCCGCTGTCGGAATATCTGCGGCTGGCCCAGGAGAATGGTTCCATCCTCGATTGAACCGTTCGCACTGCGGCCAAGCGGGGCGTATTGGGACTATTTCAGTCTTATTCCAGACCTGTCCGGTCTGAATCCGCACTCTTGCATTCAACCCGTGCTGGTGTGACCCAATCAGTCACGATCTTTTATGCGGGTACGGGCACGGTGTTTTGTGCCGCATGACGTTGTCGGGTCGGGCGGTCGTCGCATTCGGACGGGATTCGCAATACACCGGAGCCAATCAGTCTTGACACCGCATGTTACATGCTTGAATTGATGCAGATGATGGTTTTGATCTGGATGCGATAGCTTCGTTTTGATCGGCCCGTGGCGACGTTCCTGCTGTTCGACAGGAGCTTTCGTCATGGTCAGCCCTCACCATTTCCCGCACTGGTATCCCACCGCCGCCTACCTCTACGTTCTGCGGCTCGATGCACTCGCACTGGCCTGTGAGTACCTGCGGCGCCATCCCGACTACCGGCTCGACTGGCTGCACCGTCATCGCCGGCCGCAGGCGGCACAGCACGCGGCGCATCGCTGGGGCTTACGCCTGCTGGAAGACCCAGCCTTGGATGCGCGCGACGCGCATCCGGCCTGGCTCCCCGGCCATGCCGGCGTGGTGCAGCTCTACCCCGATGCCGACCCACCGCAGAATGCCACCGCCTTCGCGTTCTGGCGCATCCCTGGTCACAAGCAATTGATCCACGATGGCAAGCGGCTGGTGCTGATCGCGCGCAGCCCTGGCCATTGCCTGCGCTTCGCGCTGGCACCCGGCCTGGAGGACGGCATGGCTGTCGCCTATGCCCATCACGGCGGTGCTGCCGCACCTGCACGCGGCCATGCGCCCGGTGCGGCGCTGGCCAATGCTCGGCCCCGGCCATCGCATTCGGCCTTGCTGGAACTGCACACCTTGCAGGCGCTCGACGCAACCCTGGCGGGTGCGTCCTTGCGCGATGTGGCCGAAGGCTTGTTCGGCGTGGATGCCGCAGCCGGTTGGTACAGCGACGGCGGCCTGCGCTCCAAGGTGCGCCGCCTGACGCGGCGCGGCGATGCGCTGATGCGCGGCGGCTATCGCCGCCTAGCACAGCTTGCGCCGCTTGAGAAGGGTCGTTTTGAAGGCCACGCAAAACGACCCTGAGCAAGAGAGCTTCATTTTCTGAGACTGCCTCCATCCGGTTGCGCTGTGTGGCCGGAGCCCTGCAACCGATGGAGGTTCTCACCATGCGTCCTGCTCCCTTGCGGCCTGCCGCCGCTCCCGCAACCACCTCGGCCGCTGTCGCGCAACCGCAGCGTTATCTCACCAACGACGAAGCCGCCGACTACCTGCGACTGTCACCGCGCACGCTGGAAAAGCAGCGCGTGCTGGGCGGCGGCCCCAAGTTCCGCAAATTCGGCCGCCGCGTCATGTACGCCGTGGCCGATCTCGATGCCTGGGCTTCCGAGCGCAGCTTCGAGAGCACATCCGATCCCGAGTACGCCGAGCAGCATTCGGCGGACAGCCGTGCGCGCTGACCGCTGGCGCGCGGGTGGCTTTCGCCATGTCCAGCCCTGCGCTGCCGTCCCGGCAGCGGCTCGTGCCAGAGCGCGAACAGCTCGACCTGTTCCGTGCCCTGCCGGGCGACATGGCGCCGCGCGACAGCCAGGATTTGATGGACTTTCCGTTCTTCTCGCTGGCGAAGTCGCGGCGCGTGGCGCCGATCGACTTCCGCGCCAGCGGCATCACGATCCGCGTGGAGGGAACGCAGGAGCATGGCATCGCCACGATTTGGGATGCAGATGTGCTCATTTGGGCGGCTTCGCAGATTGTGGAGGCGCGCGACGCGGGCTTGCGTCCATCGCGGCTCATGCAGGCCACGCCCTACGAGATCCAGCGATTCATTGGGCGCGGTACGTCGCTGCGCGACTACCAGCGCCTCAAGGCGGCCTTGGATCGCCTGCAATCCACGACGGTGGCCACGTCCATTCGGGAGACCACGGGAAGACGGCTGCACCGCTTCTCGTGGATCAACGAATGGAAGGAACTGGCCGATACCAAGGGCACGCCCTTAGGGCTGGAGCTGATCCTGCCGGACTGGTTTTACGCGGGCGTCATGGATGCCGCGCTGGTGCTGACCATCGACCCAGCGTATTTCCGGCTCACGGGCGGCATCGAGCGATGGCTGTACCGGCTGGTGCGCAAACACGGCGGGCGACAGCCGGGTGGTTGGCAATTCGATTTCCGACACCTGTATCGGAAATCGGGCAGTGCCACGCGCTTCTCAGACTTCGCCTACGACCTGCGCGCACTGGTCGCGCGGCAGTCGCTGCCCGGCTACGTCCTAGGCATCGAGCGGATGCCGGACAACAGCGCCGAGCTGCTGACCTTCCGGCCCGTGCCGTTCGCGGCACGGGGATAAACGGTGCGCAGCTTGTGGACGGGCTCGTGCTATCAGGAGTACGAGGTATCGTGCTATCGGGAGTACGACTCTCGTGCTATCAGGAGTACGGATCGGCCGCAAAGCCAATAACGGCGCGGGTTTCGGCCTCCCCTAACTTCCCTAACTTAAAACATCTAACTGGTAGTAGAAGCGCCGCACCTCGGTGGAAAACCGCCACGCGGCGCGAAGCACAGCGGCAACAACCGGGCTTTCCAACAGGGAGGGCCAGGCCATGATCGTCGCGCTGCTCAACCAGAAAGGCGGCGTCGGCAAAACCACGCTGGCTACCCACATCGCTGGCGAGCTGGCGATGCGCGGCCAACACGTCGTGTTGCTGGACGCCGACCCGCAAGGCTCCGCGCTGGACTGGACGCAGCGCCGCAGCCAGCAAGGTTTGCCAAGGCTGTTCAGCGCCGTGGGCCTCGCACGCGAAACGCTGCACCAGGAAGCGCCAGAACTCGCCAGGCGGGCCGATCACGTCGTCATCGACGGGCCGCCGCGCATCGCCGCCTTGGCGCGCTCCTCGCTGCTGGCGGCCGAGCGCGTGCTGATCCCGGTGCAGCCCAGCCCCTACGACCTGTGGGCTGTGCTGATCCCGGTGCAGCCCAGCCCCTACGACCTGTGGGCCAGCGCCGAGATGGTGGCGCTGATCCGCGAGGCGCAGGTGTTTCGGCCTGCGCTGCGCGCGGCCTTCGTCATCAACCGGCGCGTGAGCACCACGGTGATCGGACGCGAAGCACGCGGCGCGCTGGCCGAGCAGCCGCTTCCTGCGCTGCGCGCGGAAGTGCATCAACGCATCGTGTTCGCCGACAGCGTGGCTGCTGGCCGGCTGGCACGCGAGACGGCGCCGGACAGCGTCGCCGCGCGCGAAATCACCGCACTGGTGGACGAACTGCTGCGGTGGCCGTCATGAGCACTCCTGCCAGCAAGCGCACGACAAAGCGCGTCGGCATCGGCGCGCGTCCGCCCGCGAATCCGCACGCCGAGGCGTGGATTCGCCAGGGCGACGCCGATGCGCTGGGCAAGGGCGACCTCTACACCGCACGCCTGACGCTCGACATCACGCCCGCAATGCGGGCGCGCATCAAGGTGTCGGCGTTCACGCAAGGCGTGACGGTGGCCGAACTGCTGCGCGGCCTGCTGGAGCGCGAGTTTCCAGAACAACGCAGGGAGAACACACCATGACCGCATCCGCTTCGTCTGCCCCCGCGCCTGTTGCCTTCGCGGCCACGGCTGCACCGTCGCCGCCACTCCTAGCACACGCGACGGGGCCAACATCAACGCCGCTAACGCGCGTTTCGCTGGCCTTCCTGGAGCACCGTTTCAAGCTCTACCTGCGCTTCGGCGAACCGGCGCGCACGCTGCGGCTCGACCGCTGGCGCAGTCTCGCCGTATTCATGCCGAATGCCATGTTCTGCCGCATTCGCTGGCAGTCCACCGACTACGGCACTGTTCGCTGGCAGCTCATGGTGATGCAGGCTTGCACGCCGCTGGACGCGGCGCAGCGCATCCCCGGTGTGCAGCCGGGCGCACGCCTGCTGCTGCACACCGAGGGCGAGAACCAGGTGCGCGCCGTGCTGGAGCGCATCGACGCCATCGAGGCGCTGGGGATCGCGCCATCCGCCGCTTCACCCGCGTACTGGCGCACGCTCGCCAACCGGCTCGCTGCGCGCCTGCCGCTGCCCGAATACACCGCCGAGCGGCACGCCGGATGGCTCATCGGGAGGGCGCTGCCATGACCGCCGTTTCGACTGTCGGCACCGCGCCGCGTCCTCGCTCACGCCTGCGCGCTCGCATCGTGCTCGCGTGCCTGTCTGCCTGCGGCCTCGCTGCGCTGGCCTGGGCGTCCTTCGTGCATCCGCTGCCGCGCATCATCTACAACCCGTCCGACAGCGTGGCGGTCGGCTGGTATCGCGTGGAACCGCTCCACCAGCGTACCGACTCGCTGCACCAGCCTTTGTCCGTTGGCAGCATCGTCTTGACCACGTTGCCGGCAGACACCGCCGCGCTGGCCGCGCAGCGCCGCTACCTGCCGGCGCGCGTGCCGCTGCTCAAGCGCGTGGGCGCCGTCGCGCCGCAAACGGTGTGCGTGTTTGATGCGCTGGTCTGGATCGACGGCGTGCCGGTGGCCGCCGTGCTGCCCGCCGACCGGCTGGGCCGTCCGCTGCCTTCCTGGCGGCAGTGCCGCCAGCTTCGGCCTGGCGAACTGTTCCTCTTGAGCGTGACCAACCCGGCGTCGTTCGACAGCCGGTATTTCGGGCCGGTCAGCGCATCCGCCGTGATCGGCGTCGCGCATCCGATCTGGCTGGAATCCCGCCCATGATGGCCGTCGATTCGCTGCACGTTGCCATGCATCTCATCGTGCCATCGGGCGTGTCGTCCTGCTGGTCGTCGCCGTGTCGTCGCGCGTGCAGTGCGGGTGCATTCGCACCGCACTTCGCGCTGTCTCCGGCGCAGCCGTCCAACGTGCAGGCGTCTTGCCTCGAACGCGCCCGGCCTGCGGCCGTATCCGCGTTCGCCGGCGCGCTGGCTGCTGGTGCAGCAGCGCCACCGGGCCGCGATTGCCGGGAGCGGATGCGGGAGGCAAATGCGGAAGGCAAGACAAAAGGACGCGGCACCGGGCCGCGTCGAAAGCCTGTCTGCACGTGGGGGTGGCGCGGCACGGAGCGGCTTTGCCGCCGTGCCGCTTGGGGCGCGAAGCCCGCGCCGATGCAGTCATGTCCACGTGCTTCGCACGCCCGGACACGCCAGAGCTTGCAGGGAGCCCAGCCATGACCAACCGCCGCGATGACGATTTCCGCATCCGCCCCAGCGCCCCGAAGAACCGGGGCCAGGGCTTCGTTTCCAAGGTGCTCAAGCAGGCAGGAAAGGCCAGCAGCGGCAAGTCGGCGGTGCGCCGTCCTGGCGGCAGTGGCAAGGGCGCCGGCATCGGCCAGCGGCCCGGCTCGCGGCTGGGACGCGGCCACACGGCGGCGCGCTTCGCGGGCGCGAAGCTCACGCCCATGTCGCGGCGCGTGACCATCAAGACGCTGCTGGTCAATCAGCAGCGGGCCAGTCCGCAGTCGCTCGCCAAGCACCTGCGCTACATCGAGCGCGACGGCGCCGGCCGCGACGGCGAGCCAGGCCAAGCCTATGGGCCGCAGACCGATGCTGCCGGCCTCGACGCCTTCAAGGAACGCTGCGCCGACGACCGGCACCATTTCCGCTTCATCCTCTTGCCGGAGGATGGCGCGGAACTGGACGACCTGCGCACCTACACGCGGCATCTCATGGGCCGCATGGAAGCCGACCTGGGCACACGGCTGGAATGGGTGGCGGTCGATCACTGGAACACCGACAACCCGCACACCCACTTGATCGTGCGCGGACGCGACGACACCGGCAAAGACCTCATCATCGCGGGCGACTACATCGCCGATGGCTTCCGGCATCGCGCGTCCGAGCTGGCGACCGAATGGCTGGGGCCACGCACCGAGCTGGAGATCCAGCAGACCTTGCAGCGTGAAGTGGATCAGGAGCGATGGACGAGCCTGGATCGCACGCTCAAACGCGAACTGGGCGACGATGGCTTGGTGCATGTCGAACGGTTCAACGAACCGCGGCTGCAACGCCAGCGCCTGCTGCTGATCGGCCGCCTGCAACGCTTGCAGCGCCTGGGCCTGGCCGACGAGATGCAGCCGGGCACCTGGGCCGTCCACGCCGATGCCGAAAAGACGCTGCGCGCCCTGGGCGAGCGTGGCGACATCATCCGCACCATGCAGCGGGCCATGCGCGGCGAGCCGCGCGAGCTGGCGGTGTTCGAGGCGGGCGACGATGGCCGAACCATCCTCGGCCGCGTGGCCGCGAAGGGGCTGGCCGACGAGCTGCGCGACCGGGGCTATCTGGTCATCGACGGCGTGGACGGCAAGGCCCACTACGTCGCGCTCAACACCCGCGACGAACTGGCGAACTATCCGGCCGGCGCGGTGGTGGAGGTGAAGGGATCGGCCGATGTGCGCGCGGCCGACAAGAACATCGCCGCGCTGGCGAGCGATGGCCTGTACCGCACCGACCACCACCTCGCCATCGCGCAGGGTCAGGCCATGCCCGGCCGCGATCCACAGGAAGTCGTCGCAGCCCATGTCCGTCGGCTGGAAGCCTTGCGCCGCGCCGGCATTGTGGAGCGCGTGGCCGAAGGTCTATGGAAGGTGCCGGACGATCTGCCCGAGCAGGGCCGCCGCTACGACGCGCAGCGCCTGGGCGGCGTGGCCGTGGAGCTGAAATCGCACCTGCCCATCGAGCGGCAGGCCCGAGTGATCGGGGCCACCTGGCTCGACCAGCAGTTGATCGGCGGCGGCTCGGGTCTGGGCGACCTGGGCTTTGGCGGCGAGGCCAAGCAGGCGATGCAGCAGCGCGCCGACTTCCTGGCCGAACAGGGACTGGCCGAGCGGCGCGGGCAGCGCGTGATCCTGGCGCGCAACCTGCTGGGCACGCTGCGCAACCGGGAACTGGCACAGGCCGCGAAGGACATTGCCGGCGAAACCGGCCTGGAGCATCGCCCGGTGGCCGATGGGCAGCGCGTGGCCGGCATCTACCGGCGCAGCGTCATGCTCGCCAGCGGGCGCTACGCGATGCTCGATGACGGCATGGGATTCAGCCTAGTGCCGTGGAAACCAGTGATCGAGCAACGGCTAGGTCAGCAACTTGCTGCCACTGTACGCGGCGGTGGCGTGTCATGGGAGATTGGACGGCAGAAAGGCATGTCCATCATCTGACGAGCAACCTGCTTCCGACGAGTCGAAACTGCGCCCATCCACGATCTGCATTCTCCCGCAATGGCGAGAGGCCAACTTAAGCGATGCGAGGCAGCGTTAGATCAAATTTAGTCGCTGTATCGCTGGACGTTGCCTGCACATGTCCACCATGAGCTTCGGCAATTGATTTGACGATGGCCAGCCCTAGCCCTGCACCTGCGTTCTTTCGTTGGCGGGCAGGATCTACTCGGAAAAAGCGATCGAATAACTTCGGCAGATCAGCCTCCGAAATTCGCTCGCCCGGATTTTCGACACTTATCGTTGTCCATCGCTCATCTTGCGCCAAAGCGACTGTAATACGCGACCCATAGGGAGTATGACGGATTGCGTTGGAAAGAAGATTGTTGAGCGCCCGCAGCAACATCTCACGATCCGCTCGTATTGGTTCGGCAGCACCCTTTGCGTAAAGTGTGATGTTGCGGTCTTCAGCTAATGCCTCGAAGTAGTCAAACAAACCTCGGATCAACTCAGCCAAGTCGATTTCGCCGAGGCGGAGATTTCGAGGGTCATTTTCCGTTTGAGCTAGAAACAACATGTCGCCGATCATGCGACTCATGCGATCAAACTCCTCCAAGTTGGAGTAGAGGATCTCCCGATATTCCTCTGCACTGCGGGGTTGCCCGAGCGCCACATGGGACTGCGTAATCAGGTTGGT
Source organism: Steroidobacteraceae bacterium (assembly GCA_036394255.1). GTDB lineage: Bacteria > Pseudomonadota > Gammaproteobacteria > Steroidobacterales > Steroidobacteraceae > FEN-1191. Next base: position 2,721 of record DASWFL010000249.1, on the reverse strand, counting down.
AACGGGTGTACGCAACTCGTGCGCAATGTCGGCGGAAAAGTGCGACAGGCGGACAAACCCTTCCTCGATTCTGGCCAGCATGTCGTTGAAGGCGACCACAAGTTCAGCCAGTTCTATAGGTACGTCCAGAGGATCAAGTCTCACATCTAGCTTTGAAGAGCGGATCGTGCGAATCTCCTCGTTGACCTTGCGGATTGGAAGGTGGCCCCATTGCACGGCCAGCCAAGCCACCCCGAGCGCAATGCAGAGAACAAGGCAGGTCGCCCACCAGAGCATGCGCTTGAACTCTGCCAAGAAATCGAGATGAAAGCCGATGTCCATGGCAGCGACGATGCGGTAGCCAGGTGCCGCCGAATCGTCGGCAGGCAGTTGTAGCGCCACACCTCGATAAGACCTCTGATTCTCTTGCCACACCGTCAAATCGTCGGCGGTGATGCGGTTGACCAACTTTTTGCTGCTGGCAAGTTTCGACAGGTCAGGACCCGGCGTGGCATAGATGGTATTGCCCGGCCGATCATAGACACCATAGGTCATCCCATGATGTCCTGCCACTGCATTGGCTAAATGCTGCCGCAACTCATCTTTGTCCATGTCATTAGCGATCTGTCGCAACGGCTCTGCCAAGGCCGTGACCACTGCGTCCAGTTCATGGGCGTCCTGTTGGGCAAAGTGGTGCTCCAGGGATCTAACGACAACCCAGTTGAACGCTAGAAATACCAAGGTAGTGGCAATGCCAAGCAGGGCCGTGACCCTCAATGCAAGCGACGCGGGACGGCTTCGCCGTGGCTTATGGCGCGAGGTCATCATCAGGCGCATCGAGCGTGTATCCCATGCCACGTACAGTGTGGATGAGCTTTGGATTGAACGCATCGTCGATCTTTGCGCGCAGACGACGGATGGCCACATCAATGACGTTGCTGTCGCTGTCGAAATTCATGTCCCATACCTGAGACGCAATCAACGAACGCGGCAGAACTTCACCCTGTCGGCGTGCCAGCAGTTCGAGCAACGCGAACTCCTTGCTGGTGAGATTGATGCGCTGACCAGCGCGCGTTGCACGTCGGCGCGGCAAGTCCAGCACCAAATCGGCAACTTGGATGCGATCAGGCTGGCTCGGAGCGCTTCCGCGTCGCAGCAGCGTCCGCACCCGCGCCAGCAATTCCGAGAACGCGAACGGCTTGACGAGATAGTCGTCTGCCCCCAGTTCCAACCCCTTGACGCGGTCATCTACGCTGCCACGTGCGGTTAGAAATAGCACAGGGACTTGTTTGCCAGCATCTCGCAGCGAACGCACGATGCGCCAGCCATCGACATCCGGCAGCATGACATCCAAGACCACCAAATCGTAGGTCTCGCTCATGGCCAAGTGGTGTCCGTCCAATCCGTTACGCGCCAGATCCACGACGAACCCTGCCTCCATGAGACCTTGGCGGACGTAATCCGCCGTCTTGTTCTCGTCTTCAACGACCAACAGCTTCATCGCATGCCCCATGAAATCGCTGCGGCGTAAGGAATTTTGCCGCCCACGATGCCCCATTCATCTGCTTCTTAGGGGCAATGTAATAGTCGCTTCCTGCCACGAAGATGACGCGACCATTACATGAATGTAATCCAAGGGTCATTCATCCGAAAGTGGTCACTCCATAGCATGACCTCCATGCGTCGAACCGTGCCGCCCAAGACCAAAGGCGGCTCTAAAGACGACTTTCAAGTTATCTATGGAGGATTTCAGGCCATGCCGCCTCGTTCGCCCTTTGTAATCGCGCCCCCACTGGGCCTGTCTCGTCGGCGTTTTGTTCAGGGGCTGGCCGCTGGCGGCGTCCTGGCCGGGCTGTCCACCCCGGCGCTCAGGGCATTTGCCCAACAAGGCTCCGCGACGCGCGGTGCCGCCCCTGTGCTGAAGGGCACCGAGTTCGACTTGGTGATCGCCGAATCGCCCGTGAACTTCACGGGCAAGCCAGGCGTGGCTACGACCATCAACGGCTCGCTGCCGGCACCGACATTGCGTTGGCGTGAGGGTGACACCGTCACAATCCGTGTGACCAACAAGCTGCGTGAAGCCACATCCATCCACTGGCACGGGATCATCCTGCCGTATCAGATGGATGGCGTGCCGGGCATCAGCTTCAATGGCATCGCTCCCGGCGAGACCTTCACGTACCGCTTCAAGGTTCAGCAAAGCGGCTCCTACTGGTACCACTCGCACTCCGGCTTCCAGGAACTCACGGGCATGTACGGGGCGATCATCATCGACCCCGCTGGTGCCGAGACCATCCGCGCCGACCGTGACCACGTGCTGCTGTTCTCGGATTGGACCGACGAAGACCCGATGCGGGTGTTCACCAAGCTCAAGTCCCAAAGCGGCTACTACAACTACAACCAACCTACCGTCTTCGACTTCTTCCGGGACGCCTCGCGCGACGGCATGGCCGCTGCGATCGACAAGCGCAAGATGTGGAACGAGATGCGGATGAATCCGACGGATCTCGCCGATCTGTCTGCCGCCACGCTGACCTATCTGGCCAACGGCGTCACCCCCGCCGGCAATTGGACGGCGCTGTTCCGACCGGGTGAGCGCGTGCGGCTGCGCATGGTCAACGGTGCGGGCAACACCTTCTACGACGTACGCATTCCCGGACTGAAACTCACGGTGGTGCACGTCGATGGTGTTGACATGGAGCCGGTGACGGTCGATGAGTTCCGATTCGGTCCGGGCGAAAC
>DASWFL010000248.1:0-4579 GCA_036394255.1 Steroidobacteraceae bacterium | reverse complement strand
CGTCCCAGCTGCAGGCCGCCGACATGGGCAACGCCGCTGCTGGTGTCATGGCCGACCAGGTGCTGATCCCCGGACAGGTGGCGCTGCGCGGCATGGGCATCGGGCGCATTCCGGTCGTCAACATCGAGAACGCTTGTAGACGCATCCTTGCAGTGGGTGCTCGATATGCTGCTGGCTTCAGATAACAGATAAGCCCTGTTGCCGTCGGATTTGCCAGGATACGCGGCCGTCATGTACCTGCGCAGAAATCGGCATACCGAGTCGTTGTTCGATGACAGGCCTCCATGGCACCAGGCTGAACCCCATGCCATCATCGAGCATGGCGTAGCGCCCGCTGGCCAGCATGACGCTGCGGCGGTAGATACCCGCCACGCGCTGGCCATCGGCCACGGGCCGGTGCTCCAGGCCAGTTTCGGCGGCCAAGTCCTTCGCGGCATGCGCTACATCCCGGCTGCGCAGCATTGCCAGCAGATTGCGCGCCAGGATGACGCGTTGGCCGCGCCGCTCGGCCAGCCCCTGTTCGGCCAGGAAGTCGGTGCGCTGTTGCATTGCCTGCTTGGCCTCGCCGCCAAAGCCCAGGTCGCCCAGGCCAGAGCCACCGCCGATCAACTGCTGGTCAAGCCAGGTGGCCCCGATCACGCGGGCCTGCCGCTCGATGGGCAGGTGCGATTTCAGCTCCACGGCCACGCCGCCCAGGCGCTGCGCGTCGTAGCGACGGCCCTGATCGGGCAGGTCGCCCGGCACCTTCCATAGCCCTTCGGCCACGCGCTCCACGATGCCTGCCCGGCGCAGGGCTTCCAAGCGCCGGACGTGGGCCGCGACGACTTCCTGCGGATCGCGGCCCGGTACGGCCTGGCCCTGCGCGATAGCAAGGTGGTGGTCGGTGCGGTACAGGCCATCGCTCGCCAGCACGGCGATGTTCTTGTCAGCCGCGCGCACGTCGGCCGATCCCTTCACCTCCACCACGGCGCCGGTGGGATAGTTCGCCAGCTCGTCGCGGGTGTTGAGCGCGACGTAGTGGGCCTTGCCGTCCCCCCCGTCGATGACCAGATAGCCGCGGTCGCGCAGCTCGTCGGCCAGCCCCTTCGCGGCCACGCGGCCGAGAATGGTTCGGCTATCGTCGCCCGGCTCGAACACCGCCAGTTCGCGCGGCTCGCCGCGCATGGCACGCTGCATGGTGCGGATGATGTCGCCACGCTCGCCCAGGGCGCGCAAGGTCTTCTCGGCATCGGCATGGACGGCCCAGGTGCCCGGCTGCGCCTCGTCGGCCAGTCCCAGGCGCTGCAAGCGTTGCAGGCGGCCGATCAGCAGCAGGCGTTGGCGTTGCAGCTTCGGTTCGTTGAAGCGTTCGATCTGCACCCGGCCGTCTTCGCCGGCCTCGCGTTGCAGCGTGCGATCCAGGCTCGTCCACCGCTCCTGCTCCACCTCGCGTTGCAAGGTCTGCTGGATCTCCAGTTCGGTGCGCGGCCCCAGCCATTCGGTCGCCAGTTCAGCGGCACGATGGCGGAATCCATCAGCGATGTAGTCGCCGGCGATGATGAGGTCTTTGCCGGTGTCGTCGCGCCCGCGCACGATCAAATGCGTGTGGGGGTTGTCGGTGTTCCAGTGATCCACCGCCACCCAATCCAGCCGCGTGCCCAAGTCAGCTTCCATGCGGTTCATCAGATGCCGCGTGTAGGTGCGCAGGTCGTCCAGTTCGGCCCCGTCCTCGGGCGAGACGATGAAGCGGAAATGGTGCCGGTCGTCGGCGCAGCGTTCCTTGAAAGCATCCAGATCGGCTTCGTCGGTCTGCGGCCCATAGGCCCGGCCTGGCTCGCCATCACGGCCCACACCATCGCGCTCGATGTAGCGCAGGTGCTTGGCGAGCGATTGCGGGCTGGCCCGCTGCTGGTTGACCAGCAAGGTTTTGATAGTCACACGCCGCGACATGGGCGTGAGCTTCGCGCCCGCAAACCGCGCCGCCGTATGGCCGCGCCCCAGGCGTGAGCCGGGCCGCTGGCCGGTGGCCTTGCCGCCGATGGCCGATGCCGGACGGCGCACCGAGGACTTGCCGCCACTGGCCTTGCCGGCCTGCTGGAGCACCTTGGAAACGAAGCCCTGGCCGCGGTTTTTTGGAGCGCTGGGGCGGATGCGGAAATCGTCGTCGCGGCGGTTGATCATGACTTCTCTCCCTGAAAGCTGGGGCGTAGTCCGTCGTGCGAAGCACGCGGACAAGCCCATATCGACGCGGGCCACGCGCCACAAGCAGCACGGCGGCGAAGCCGCTGCGTGCCGCGCCGCCCCCACGTGCAGACAGGCTTTCGACGCGGCCCGGTGCCGCGTCCTTTTGTCTTGCCTTCCGCATTTGCCGCCCCTTGCACCCCAGGCTCTCGCTTCCGGCACGTGCGGCCCGGCGGCGCTGCTGCACCCGCAGCCAGCGCCCCGGCGAACACGGCGGTGGCCGCAGGCCAGCCGTGTTTGAGGCAAGACGCCTGCACGTGGGACGGCTGCGCCGGAAGCAGCGCGAAGTGCGGTGCCGGATACGCAAAATCGGCACCTGCACTGCACTGCACGCGCGACGACACGGCGACAAACAGCAGAACGACACGCCCGATGGCACGATGAGATGCACGGCGACGTGCAGCGAATCGGCGGCCATCATGGGCGCGACTCCAGCCAGACCGGGCGCGCAACGCCGATCACGGCGGATGCGCTGACCGGCCCGAAATACCGGCTGTCGAACGACGCCGGATTGGTGACGCTGAGCAGGAACAGCTCGCCGGACTCAAGGCGGCGGCACTGCGGCCAGGATAGCAGCGGCCGGCCCCAGCGATCAGCTGGCAGCACGGCGGCCGAAGGCACGCCGTCGATGCGGACAAAGCCCCTAGTGATGCACACCTCTTGTGGCGCCATCGCGCCCACACGCTTGAGCAGCGGGATGCGCGTCGGCAGGTAGCCGCGCTGCGCAGCGAGCGCGGCAGCTTCGGCGGGCAGCGGCACCAGCACGATGCTGCCCACGTGCAATGGAGGTTGCAGCGGACGTAGCGGCGAGCTGGTGCGACGGTCGAGTGGATCGACGCGATACCAGCCGACCGCTACGCTGTCCGACGGGTTGTAAGTCAGGCGCGGCAGCGGGTGCTTGAAGGACGCCCAGGCGAGCGCAGCGAGGCCGAAGGCGGACAGGCCCGCCAGCACGAGGCGAGCGCGCAAACGTGAGTGCGCTGGCGAGCGAGAAAGGGATGCTGTTGTGACCGTCATGACAGCGCCCTCCCGGCCAGCCAGGCGGCGTGCCGCTCGGCGGTGTACTCGGGCAGCGGCAAGCGCGCCGCGAGCCGGTTGCCCAGCGTGCGCCAGTACGCGGGCGAGGCGCCTGCAGGCGCGATGCCCAGCGTCTCGATGCCGTCGATGCGCTCCAGCACGGCGCGCACCGACTGTTCACCTTCGATGTGCAGCAACAAGCGCGCGCCCGGCTGCACACCGGGGATGCGCTGCGCGCCATCCATCGGCATGCACGCTTGCATCACCATGAGCTGCCAGCGGATCGTGCCGTAGTCATTGGCCTGCCAGCGAATGCGGCAGAGAACCGCGTTCGGCGTGAACACCGCGCAGCGACGCCAGCGGTCGAACCGGATGATGCGCGCAGGATCGCCGAAGCGCAGATAGAGGTCGAAGCGTTGGTCGATGTAGGCGAGTGCAACGCGCGTCAGCGGCACGCCGTCGGCTTGGCCGATCGGCGGGGCAGATGAAGGCGGCAATGCTGTCGAAACTGGTGTGGTCATGGAGACTTCTCCGGAAATTCCCGCTCCAGCAGCGCGCGCAACAGATCGGCCACCGTCACGCCTTGCGTGAAGGCCGATACCTTGATGCGCGCCCGCATGGCGGGCGCAATGTCGAGGGTCAGGCGGGCCGTGTAGAGGTCGCCTTTCTGGAGGTCATCGGCGCTGCCCTGGCGAATCCACGCCTCGGCGTGCGGATTCGCGGGCGGACGCGCACCGATGCCGATGCGCTTGCCCGAGCGTTTGCTGGCGGTACTGCTCATGACGGCCACCGCAGCAGTTCATCGACCAACGCGGTGATTTCGCGGGCGGCGACGCTGCCAGGCGCCGTTTCGCGTGCGAGCCGGCCAGCGGCCACGCTGTCGGCGAACACGATGCGCTGATGCACTTCCGCGCGCAGCGCAGGAAGCGGCTGCTCGGCCAGCGCGCCGCGTGCCTCCCGTCCGATCACGGTGGTGCTGACGCGCCGGTTGATGACAAAGGCCGCGCCGAGCAGCGGCCGGAACACCTGCGCCTCGCGGATCAGCGCCACCATCTCGGCACTGGCCCACAGGTCGTAGGGACTGGGCTGCACGGGAATCAGCACGCGCTCGGCCGCCAGCAGCGCGGAGCGCGCCAGCGCCGCGATGCGTGGTGGCCCGTCGATGACGACGTGATCGGCCCGCCTGGCGAGTTCTGGCGCTTCCTGGTGCAGGGTTTCGCGTGCAAGGCCCACAGCGCTGAACAGCCTTGGCAAGCCTTGCTGGCTGCGGCGCTGTGTCCAGTCCAGCGCGGAGCCCTGTGGATCGGCATCCAGCAGGATGACCGACTGCCCGCGCATCGCC
>DASWFL010000247.1:0-10237 GCA_036394255.1 Steroidobacteraceae bacterium | reverse complement strand
CGATGAACTGCATGCGCCGCTCGATCCCCTGGAATCCGCCCAGCGCGCGCGCGATGGCCTCGTCGCTGATCTCCAGTTCGGTCGCCACGGCGATCGCCGCCAGTGCGTTGCGCACGTTGTGGAGCCCGGCCATGTTCAGCGTCACCGCCAGCGCGCCGCCATGCCCGCGCCGCACCACATCGAAGGCCGTGCGCGAGAGCTCGCGCCGGATGTTGATGGCCCGCACGTCGGCGTCGGCGTGCAGACCGTAGGTGACGATCGGCCGACCCACCCGCGGGATGATGCCCTGCACCTGCTCGTCATCGTGGCAGAGCACCGCGAGGCCGTGGAAGGGCAGGTTGTGCAGGAAGCTCACGAAGCTGTCGCACAGCCGCGCGAAATCGCCGCCGTGCGTGCCGAGATGATCGTTGTCGATGTTGGTGACGATCGCGATCATCGGCTGCAGGTGCAGGAAGGAGGCATCGCTCTCGTCCGCTTCGGCCACCAGATACCGTCCGGCGCCGAGCCGGGCGTTGCTGCCGGCGCTCTTGAGCCTTCCGCCGATCACGAAGGTCGGGTCCTCCCCGCCTTCGGCCAGGACGCTGGCGACCAGGCTGGTGGTGGTCGTCTTGCCGTGCGTGCCGGCCACCGCGATCGACTGGCGAAAGCGCATCAGCTCGCCGAGCATTTCGGCGCGCGGCACGACCGGCACGCGGCGCGCGAGCGCCGCCTGCACCTCCGGGTTGTCGCGGGCAACGGCCGTGGAGGTCACGACCACATCGGCCCCGTCGGCATTGGAGGCGCGATGTCCGAGCGCAATGCGCGCGCCGAGCTGCGCGAGGTGCTCGGTCACCGCACTGGCCTTGAGATCCGAGCCCTGCACCTTGTAGCCCAGGTTCAGCAGCACCTCGGCGATCCCGCTCATGCCGCTGCCGCCGATGCCGACAAAGTGGATGGTGTGGATGCGGCGCATGCGCTGGGTCATGCCGCGGCTCCCGCGATCTGCGCGCAGGCATCGGCCAGCTCGGCGGCGGCCGTGGTGCGCGCCAGGAGCCGTGCGCGCTCGGCCATGGCGATGAGCCGGCCGCGGCCGGCGCACAGCTTCAGCAGCTCGGCGGCCAGCCGCTCGGCCGTCAGCTCGCGATCGCTGATCAGCAGCGCCGCGCCTTCACTGACCAGGAAGCGCGCGTTGTGCGTCTGGTGATCGTCCACGGCGATGGGCAGCGGCACCAGGATGGCCCCGACGCCCGCGGCGGCCAGCTCCGACACGGTCAGCGCACCGGCGCGGCAGATCACCAGATCGGCCCAGCCGTAGCTCTCCGCCATGTCCTCGATGTAGGGCGTGACGCGTGCGGCCACGCCCGCCTCACGATAGGCGCGGCGCGCGCTCTCGATCCAGCGTTCACCCGACTGATGGCGCACGTCGATCTCGACCCGGCCGGCGAGGCGCGCCAGCGCGTGCGGCAGGACGGCGTTGAGGCGCGCGGCGCCCAGGCTCCCGCCGAACACCAGGATGCGGATCGGACCGCCGCGCTGCGCGAAGCGCTGCGCCGGCGGCGGGAGCGCGGCGATCTCGCTGCGCACCGGATTGCCGATCACGTGCGTGACCACGCCATCGCCGAAGGCGTCGGGGAAGGCGGCGTACACTTCGCGCGAGAGCCGGGCGAGGCAGCGATTGGTCAGGCCGGCGATCGCGTTCTGCTCGTGGATCAGCAGCGGGCGCCGCATCAGCCACGCCGCCACGCCGCCGGGTCCGGAAACGAAGCCGCCCATGCCGACGACCACCGCGGGCCGGTGGCGGCGCATCACGCCCAGCGCCGCGTAGAGCGCCCGCGCCAGTTTCAGCGGCGCGGCCAGCCAGGTCAGCCAGCCTTTGCCCCTCAGGCCGCCTAGCCTAAGCCACTCGATGGGAATCTGCTCGGCCGGCACCACGCGCGCCTCCAGGCCGCGCCGCGTGCCCAGCCAGATCACCTGCCAGGAACGCGCGCGCAGTTCCCGCGCCAGCGCGAGGGCGGGATAGACGTGACCGCCCGTGCCGCCCGCCATGATCAGGACCACGCGGGCGCTCATGCCAGCCGCCCGCGCGCCGCGGCGCGCGCGCCGCCGGCGACCTCGTGATGGACGCGCAGCACCAGGCCGAGCCAGGCCAGCGCGACGATCATGCTGCTGCGTCCATAACTCATGAACGGCAGCGTCAGGCCCTTGGTCGGCAGCACCCCCATGTTCACGCCGATGTTCACGAAGGCCTGCACCAGCAGCCACAGCCCGAAGCCGGAGGCGAGATAGGAGTGGAATTTCATCCCGGCGTCATTGGCGCGGCGCGCCAGCGCGAACACGCGCCAGGCCAGCGCCAGGAACAGTCCCAGCGTCAGCACCACGCCGACGAGCCCCAGCTCCTCGGCCAGTACGGCGAACAGAAAGTCGTTATGGGCCTCGGGCAGGTAGAACAGCTTCTGCACGCTGGCGCCCAGGCCCACGCCGAACCACTCGCCGCGTCCGATGGCAATCAGGGACTGCGTGAGCTGGAAGCCCGTGTTGTAGGGATCGGCCCAGGGATCGAGAAAGCCGGTGACGCGCCGCATCCGGTAGTCGGAAAACATCACCAGCAGCGAGAGCAAGGCAGTGGAACCCAGCACCGCGGTGATGACCCAGCGCAGGCGCGCACCGGCGAGAAACAGCAGGCCGAAGCCCGTGATGAACAGGACCGCAGCGGCCCCCAGATCCGGCTCGGCGAGCAGCAGCGCTCCGAGCAGGGCCAGCAGCAGGAGCGGGCGCAGCAATCCGCCGCAGCTGCTGCGCAGGGCGGTCTCGAAACGCACGCAATAGTGCGCGATGTACACCAGCGCCAGCACGCGCGCGGCTTCGGAGACCTGGAAGTTGATTCCGGGCAGGCGCAGCCAGCGCCGGCCGCCCTTGACCACGTGGCCGAGGCCGGGGACGAGCACCAGCAGCAGCAGCACTCCGGCGACGATCAGCAGCGGCAGCGCGCAGCGTTCGATGAGCGCGATCGGTACGGCAAAGATCAGCGCCGCGAGCGCCAGTCCGGCGGCCACCAGCAGCAGCTGACGCTCCAGGTAGGCCAAGGGATCGCCGCTCTCGCGCGCCGCGGCCGTGATCGAGGCGGAGGTCACCATGACGAGGCCCAGCAGCACGATCGCGGCGACCAGCAGCAGCATGGTTGCATCCAGGCGCAGCAGGCGGTGGCGTTCCGGCGCGCGATTGACGGCTGCGGCGATCGCGTTCATGCCGCCAGCCCCCGCACCGCGGCCGCGAAGACTTCGCCACGCTGCGCATAGTCGCGGAACATGTCGAGGCTGGCGCAGGCCGGTGAGAGCAGCACCGTGTCGCCGGGGCGTGCGCAGGCCGCGGCGGCGCGCACCGCCGCTTCGAGCGTCGCGCCGTATTCGATCTCGCAGGCACCGTCGAGCGCGGCGCCGAGCGAGCGCGCATCGCGGCCGATCAGCACCGCCCGGCGCACCTTGCCGCGCAGCGCTGCGCCCAGCGGACGGAAATCCTGCCCCTTGCCATCGCCGCCGGCGATCAGCACCAGCGGGCCGGGGAGCCCGGATACTGCCGCCAGGGTCGCACCGACGTTGGTGCCCTTGGAATCATCGATGTAGCGGACGCCGGCGATGTCCGCCACCCAGGCGGTGCGGTGGGGCAGACCGGGGAACTCGCGCAGCTCGGCGAGCAGCGCCGCGCGCGGCAGTTCGAGCGCTTCGCCCAGTGCGAGAGCCGCCAGCGCATTGGCCGCATTGTGCCGGCCGCTGAGCTTGAGCTCGCTTAAGCCCAGCAGCCGCTCGGCGCCGCGCGTGAGCCACTGCGCACCGCCGTGCACCTGCAGGGTGTAGTCCGCGCCGCTGGCGGCATCGAGCGAGAAGCGCAGGCGGCGGCGCGCCAGGCTCGCCATGCCCGCGACCAGAGGATCGTCGGCGTTGAGCACCGCGGTAGCGCAGCGGCGAAAGATCCGCGCCTTCGAGGCCGCATAGTCGGCGACCGAGTGGTAGCGATCGAGGTGATCGGGCGTCACGTTGAGCACCGTGGCCGCCTGCAGCGTCAGCGATTCGGTCGTATCGAGCTGGTAGCTCGACAGCTCCAGCACATAGAGTTCCGCCGCCGGGTCGAGCAGCTCGAGCGCGGGCTCGCCCAGGTTCCCCCCCACCCGGGCGCGGCGCCCGGCCCGCTGCGCCATGCGGCCCAGCAGGCTCGTGACCGTGCTCTTGCCGTTGGTGCCGGTGATGCCCACCACCGGCGCGCCGGCCGCGCGCGCGAACAGCTCGATGTCCCCGATGAGGGACATTCCGCGCGCGCGCGCCGCGTCGAAGAATTCGCCGCGCGGGGCCATGCCCGGAGAAATCACGACGTCCACGGCACCGTCCAGCCACTGCGGGTCCAGCCCGCCGGTGTGGACGGCGACCTCGGGTGCCTCATTGCGCAGCGCCGCCAGCGCGGGCGGCGCCACGCGGGTGTCGAGCACGGCGACCGTCCGCCCGCGCGCGCGCAGGTGGCGCACGACCGACAGCCCGGTCTTGCCGAGGCCGACGACGACCGTGTGGGGCGCGACCGTGACGGCGTTGCTCATCGCAGTTTCAGCGTCGCCAGGCCGGCGAGCACCAGCAGGACGCTGATGATCCAGAAACGCACGATCACCTTGGGCTCGGCCCAGCCCTTGAGCTCGAAGTGGTGATGAATCGGCGCCATGCGGAACAGGCGCTTGCCGGTCAGCTTGAAGGAGGCGACCTGCAGGATCACCGAGGCGGTCTCGAGCACGAATATGCCGCCCATCACCAGCGTGACGATTTCCTGGCGCACGATGAAGCCGACGCAGCCGAGCGCGGCACCGAGGGCGAGCGCGCCGATGTCGCCCATGAACACCTGCGCGGGGTAGGAGTTGAACCAGAGAAAGCCCAGGCCCGCGCCGACGATGGAGCCGCACAGCACCGCCAGTTCACCGGCCCCCGGGACCGCGGGAATCTGCAGGTAGTTGGCAAAGACCATGTTGCCGCTCAGGTAGGCGATGATCGCCAGGGCACCGGCCACCATCGCCGCCGGACCGATCGCCAGGCCGTCCAGGCCGTCGGTGAGGTTCACGGCATTGCTCATGCCGACGATCATCAGGTAGCCGAGGATCACGAAACCCGCCGCGCCCAGCGGCAGGGCCACGGTCTTGAAGAAGGGCACGTGAAAAGCCGTCACGGCCGCCGTATGCGCCAGGCGGAACAGCAGGAAGGCCGCCGCGATGCCCACCACCGACTGCCAGAAATATTTCCAGCGTGCCACCAGGCCGCGTGAGTTGCCCACCACGAGTTTCAGATAATCGTCGTAGAAGCCAATGAGGCCGAAGCTCAAGGTCACGCCGAGCACGATCCATATGAAGCGGTTGGCCAGATCGGCCCACAGCACCGTGGTCACCGCGACCGCCACGATCAGCAGCAGCCCGCCCATCGTCGGCGTACCCGCCTTGGGCAGGTGCGATTGCGGACCGTCCGTTCTCACCACCTGGCCGATCTGGTAGCGCGAGAGGCGCGCGATCATGTACGGGCCGACCAGGAGCGCGATCGCCAGCGAGGACATCGTCGCCAGGATCGAGCGCAGCGTCAGGTAGGAAAAGACGTTGAACAGCGAGACATGCGTCGCCAGGTGCTTGGCCGCCCAGTACAGCATTCAGACCACCCGGCGCGCGGGACCCGCGCCTGTGAGCGCGGCGACCACGCGCTCGAGTCGGTTGACGCGTGAGCCCTTGACCAGCAGCCGCACCTCGGCCTGCAGTGCGCCGCCCACGGAGCGCACCAGCGCGTCGATGTCATCGTGACGTTCGGCGCCTGCGCCGAAGCTGTCGGCGGCCAGCGCGGCGAGCGCCCCGTAGCTGTAGAGCCGTTCGACGCCGCACTCGCGCGCCAGCGTGCCGAGTTCGCGATGGCTCGCTTCCGCATGCGCGCCGAGCTCCGCCATGTCACCCAGGACCAGCCAGCGCCGTCCCGGCAATTCGGCCAGCACCTCGAGCGCGGCGCGCGCCGAGCTGGGATTGGCGTTGTAGGAATCGTCGATCAGCCACGCGCCCTGTGCCGCCGGCTTGAACTGCAATCGTCCCTCCACCGCCCGCACGCTGCCCAGCCCCGTGGCGAGCTGCGCCAGCGTCGCGCCTGCGGCCTGCGCCGCGGCCGCCGCGGCCAGGGCGTTGTAGACGTTGTGGCGCCCGGCCAGGGCGAGGGCCACGGGCACCGCACCACCGTATGCGTGCAGGGTAAAACGCGTGATGAAGCCTTCGGCGCCGGCATCGAGGCGCAGCTCGCTCGCGCGCACGTCCGCCCCAGGCTGGAATCCGAAGCTCAGGATCCGGGCCCGCGTCATGCCACGCCACAGCGGCGCATAGGGGTCATCGGCGTTGATGATCGCCACGCCCTCTGCGCTGAGTCCGGCGACGAGTTCGCCCTCGGCACGCGCCACGCCGTCCAGATCCCCGAATCCCTCCAGGTGCTCCGCTCCCGCATTGGTGATCAGGCCGATGTCCGGGCGGGCCAGCGCCGTCAATTCCGCGACTTCGCCGGCGCGATTGGCGCCCAACTCGATGACGGCGCTGCGGTGGATCTCGCGCAGGCGCAGCAGCGTCAGCGGCACGCCGAGCTGGTTGTTGAGGTTGCCGCGCGTGGCCAGGCATTCACCGCGCAGAGCCAGGATCGCGGCCAGCATTTCCTTGGTCGTGGTCTTGCCGTTGCTGCCGGCGACGGCCAGGAGCGGGCCGCGAAATTCCGCGCGCCAGGCACTGCCCGCAGCGCTCAGCGCCTGGGCCACGTCCGCCACGACGATCTTCGGCACGGCAGTGCCCACCGGCCGGCTGACGATCGCGCCCGCGGCTCCCGCCGCAGCAGCGGCGGCGATGAATTCGTGCCCGTCGGTGCGTGTGCCGGGGAGCGCCGCGAACAGATCGCCGTTGCCCACGCGGCGCGAGTCGATCACGACCCCGGCGAAGGTGGCGTCCGCCCCCTCGAGACGCCCGCCGCAACAGGCGGCAAAGACGGCCAGCGTGCGCTTCATGCCGCGCTCCGCACACCGAGCGCCGCTCGCACCTGCGCCAGATCGCTGAAGGCACGCCGCTCGGTGCCGACGAGCTGGTAGTCCTCGTGGCCCTTGCCCGCCACCAGCACGACATCGCCCGGCTGCGCCGCGGCGAGCGCCGCGGCGATCGCCGCGGCGCGATCGTGCTGCACCGTGGCGCGCCCCGGCGCGCGCAGACCGGTGAGGATCTCGGCGACGATGCGTTGCGGGTCCTCGCCGCGCGGATTATCGTCCGTGATGTACAGCAGGTCGGCCAGCGACTCGACCACCCGCCCCATCTCGGCGCGCTTGCCGCGATCGCGCTCCCCACCGCAACCGAATACACAGATCAGCTTGCCGGCGCAGTGCGCGCGCGCGGCGCGCAGGGCTTTATCGAGCGCGTCGGGCGTGTGCGCGTAGTCGACGATCGCCAGGGGCAGACCGCTCCCGCCGGCCAGCTGCATGCGACCGGGCGGCGCGCGGCATTCGGCCAGCGCCCCGCAGGCCTGCTGCAGCGTGCTACCGGTGGCGAGCAGCACGCCCAGCACGATGAGCAGGTTGTCGGCGTTGAACTCGCCCAGCAGCTCGCTGCGCAGCATGGCATCGCCCCAGCTGGTTTGCAGTTCGATGCACAGCCCACGCGGCTCCGGCGCACTGCGCAGCGCACGCACGAAGCGCGCCCCGGGCAGGAGCTGCGCCGGATCGGAGCGCCGGGCCGTCAATACCAGCCCTTCACCCGGCGCCGATCGGGTGGCCAGCGTCGCGCCCAGGGGGTCATCGATGTTGAGCACGCGCACCGCGAGGGTGGGCCAGTCGAACAGTGCGCTCTTGGCGGCGCCGTAGGCCTGCATGTCGCCGTGGTAGTCCAGGTGCTCGCGGCTCAGGTTGGTGAAGGCGGCGACCTGGAAGCGCACTCCGGCGCAACGCTGCTGGTCGAGCGCGTGCGAAGACACCTCCATGGCCACGGCCTGTGCACCGGCGTCACGCAGCTGCGCGAGCTGGCGCTGCAGCGTTACCGCGTCGGGCGTGGTGTGCAGGCCCGGCCGTATCTGGCCGGGCAGACCGCTGCCGAGCGTGCCCAGGTAGGCGCAGGGGCGTCCCAGCGCGCTGACGGCGCTGGCCAGCAGCCAGGCGCAGGTGGTCTTGCCATTGGTGCCGGTGATGCCGGTAATCAGGAGCCGCGCGGACGGCGCGCCGAAAAAGCGGTCGGCGATGAAGCCGGCCTGCGCGCTCAAGGCAGGGACCGCGACGACCAGCACCGGCGGATCGAAGCGCGGCGCGCTGGCGCCGAGGCCCGGTTCCCACAGCACGGCACGCGCCCCCGCGGCCACCGCCTCCGCTGCGAAATCCAGACCGTGCCGCGTGCGCCCGCGGCAGGCGAGAAAGGCCGCGCCCGGGCGCACCTCGCGGCTGTCGATCGTCAGGTCGGACACCTCGACGTCGGCGGGCACTTCAATGCCGCCGCCGAGCAGCGCCTTGAGTGGCCGCCATTGTTCACCGTTCGCCCCGTTCATCGCAGTGCCACCTGCGCGGCCGGGGGCGCCGAACTGCCGCCATTGGACCCTCCCCCGGGGCCCGTGGCCAGATCATCGGGAGGAATGCCCATGAGTCGCAGGGCCCCGCCGAGGATGGCGGCAAACACGGGTGCCGCCACATCGCCACCGTGGTACTTGCCGGCGGTCGGCTCATCGATGAAGACCACCGCCGCAAGCCGCGGATTGCTCACCGGCGCGACGCCACCGAACACGGCGACGTAGCGGTTCTTCGAGTAGCCGCCGCCCTCCGCCTTCCACGCCGTGCCGGTCTTGCCGGCGACGCGGTAGCCCGGGATCGCCGCCAGCTGGCCCGTAGCGCCCGCCATCGTGACCACGGATTCAAGCAGATGGAGCAGCGCCACGCACACGCTGCCCTCCAGCACGCGCTCGCCCGGCACCGGTTCGTCGACGCGCAGGAGCGAGACCGGCCGGCGCACTCCCAGCGAGCCCAGCGTTGCATAGCCCTGTGCGAGCTGGAGCGTCGTGACCGACAGGCCGTAGCCGTGCGACATCGAACCAATGAGCACGCTGCGCCAGTGCGAGTAGTTCGAGAGCTGCCCGGCCGACTCGCCCGGAAATCCGCTGGCCGTCACCTGCCCGAACCCGAAGCCGTTGAGCGTGGTCCAGATCTGCTTCGGTTCGAGTGCGAGGGCCAGGCGCGCCATGCCGACGTTGGATGATTTCGCCAGCACCGTCGCCAGCGAGATGGGGCCGAGTACGTGCTCGTCCTGGATGAACGACGTGCCGACCTGCACCCAGCCCGGATTGGTGTCGATGATGCTGTTGGCCTCGAAGCGGCCTGAAGCCAGGCCCGCGGCGACAAAGAAGGGCTTGATGCTCGAGCCCGGCTCGAACAGATCGGTGGCCGCGCGGTTGCGGTAGGCGGCGGGACTGAGCTGGCTGCGATCGTTCGGGTTGTAGGCCGGCTGGTCGACCATCGCCAGCACTTCACCGCTCCGTACATCGAGGATCACGGCCGAACCGGAGCTCGCGCGATTGTCGCGAATGGCGGCCTTGAGCTCGCGATAGGCCAGGTACTGCAGGCGCAGGTCGATGCTCAAGTGCAGCTCGCGCCCGGGGCGCACGGCGCGGATGCTCTCGATGTCCTCGACCTTGTTGCCGTCGCTGTCCTGGATGACGCGCTTGACGCCGTCCTCACCGCCCAGCCAGTGATCGTAGGCCAGCTCCGCACCCTCCTGCCCGGTGTCGTCGACGTCGGTGAAGCCCAGCAGATGGCCCGTCACCTCGGCGGCCGGGTAATAACGGCGGTACTCACGACTGAGATTCACGCCGCTGATGTTCAGTTCCCGCACCTTGCGGGCGTCGGCGGGCTGCAGCCCGCGCCCCAGATAGAGGAATTCGCGGTCCAGCCCGGTGCTGACGCGGCGCACCAGCTCCTGCGGATCGGCGTGCATGGCGCGCGCCAGGCGCTGCAGCGGCTCGGTGTTGCCGGCCAGATCCTGCGGATTGGCCCAGACGGAATCGACCGGCGTACTCACCGCCAGCGGCTCGCCGTAGCGATCGGTGATGGTGCCCCGGTGCGCGCTGATCGCCGCGACGCGCGTGAAGCGCGCCGCGCCCTCGCTGGCGAGGAAACGGTGCTGCACCAGCTGCAGCTGCACGGCGCGTCCGGCGAGCGCGACGCCCGCCGCCAGCAGCAGGCCGAAGACGACGACCAGGCGGAGCCG
>DASWFL010000246.1:0-9871 GCA_036394255.1 Steroidobacteraceae bacterium | reverse complement strand
CGGCGTGAATTAAAGATCCGGGTCGAAGGCCAGTGCGTGTTCGACAACACCACCATGCGCCTGAACGCGGCCCTGGCGGGATCCGGTCTCGCCTACCTGCCCGAGGACCTGGTGCAGGAGCACATCAAGCAGGGGCGGCTGGTTCGGGTCCTGGCCGATTGGTGCCCGCCGTTCGCCGGTTACCACCTCTATTATCCGAGCCGCCGGCAGGCCTCACCCGCTTTCGCCCTGCTCGTCGATGCGCTGCGCTACCGCAGCTGATGCGGCCCCGGCATCGCCCAACGCCGCCCGGTCAGGGCGCGACGTGCTTGGGATGGTAGGGCCCGTACGGCAACCCGCGGCGCTCCGGATCAAACAGTTGTGCATTGGCGAGCCGGCATACGCCGTGCGAAACGTCCAACTTCGAACCGATGGCCTGGGCGATGGCAGCGGCAAGCAGCTGGCCCAGGAACCCGCCCTGATTGTTTGAATTGCTGTTGTTCTGCGCGGTGGCCGAGCCTTCCCACAGCAGCGTCGCGCTGCGCGTGTCAACCAGCTTTGCGGTAACGGTCACGATTGCATTGCTGCTGACCAGTTGAAACTTGCTGCCATACTGCTTCAGATCCAGGTAAAGCACGGCGTCGGCCCCGATGATCTCGGCCACCTTCGCCAGCGGGATCTGGTGCATCTCCCCTGCCGTCGGCATGCCGTTCGCCTTCAGGTACTGGTCGATGACGGCCACGGGATAGACGTAGTAACCGAGTTCCGCCAGCGGCTCGGTGACCGTGGACAGGTAGCTGTAGGTGCCTTCGACGGCCGTGCTCTCATTGAGGGGCGGGAGCACCAGGATCGAGCGCGGCGGATGCTCGCGGTAGTTGCTGAAGTCGTACGGCGGAAGCGTGACGCAGCCGCCAAGGACGCAGAGCAGGGCCAAGGGCAGTAACACCCGCCAGCCTGAACGACTCATGACTTGGCCAGATTCGCCAGCAGGCGATCGACGAACACCGTCGATTCGGGAAACTCGGCCTTTTCCGTCTGCAGTTCCTGCCGGGCCTGGTCCTGCTTTCCCAGCTCGTAATAAAGGAAGCCCAGATGTGCATGCCAGCCCGGCGGCAGGCGCTGGTTGGCTGCGCGCGCGCGCTGGAAATCCTGCTCGAGCGTCTCCACCTGCCGTTCCGCGGGCATGTTGCCCGGATTCGAATAGGCGGAGTAGATCAATTCCTCGTAGCTGCCCCAGCTGTAGAGCCGGGTCTGAGTCGCGCAGCCACCCAGCAGTAATGCTGCAGCAAACGCTGCAGCCCTGTTCACTGCGGCGCCTTGGCCGGCTTCCAGCTGCCCTGCTCGACGCCCGTCACGAGGCGGTCGACCGCTTCGCGAATGGCGAGATCGAGCACCTTGCCATTGAGGGTCGAGTCATAGCCCGAAGAGCCGCCGAAACCGATGACCTCGCGATCACTCAACGCATACTCCCCGGCTCCCGAGGCCGAATACACCACCTGCGAGGTCAGCACATCGACGACATTGAGGGTGACCTTGGAATACGCGGTCTGTTTCTTGCCGCTGCCCAGTATGCCGAACAGCTGCTGATCACCCGTTTCCTTGCGGCCGAACTCGACCACATCGCCGGTGATCATGTATTCGGCACCCTGGAGTTTCTGCTGCTTGCCGCTGAGCTTCGCCTCATCGGCCAGGCCGGCCATATTGTCGCGGTCCAGCACGTTGAACCTGCCGGTCTCCTGCAGGTGGCCGATCAGGATGGTCTTGGCCTGGCCACCCAGGCGATCGACGCCATCGGAAAAAATGCCGCGCAGATAGGAAGAGCGATTGTCGAAGTTGCCGACTGCGAGAGCGGACCTCGGGCCGACGTAGCCCGCGGCGGTGGCGGCAGCCACCGGCTTCGTCACCGCCAGCGCCTGATGGGATTCCGTCGCGCAGCCGTCCAGGAGCACAAGAGAAAGCATGGCGAGCGCGAACAGCGCCGCAGACCGATGGATAGTTGACATATTTGGCTCCAGGTTCCGAAGAGAATGACGTTCCTGTCTACAGAAATCCCGGGTTGCCGCTCGCGAAGTTGCCGATGTTCGGCAGTATACCGGGCAGCTCGCTGGCGCTGACTCCGAACCAGAGCGCCAATGTCGCGGCGAACTGATCCACCGACGTACTGGGCAAGAGCCGACCCTGGCCGACCTGATCGTCCGTACTCACCGAGACGTGCGGGGCGATACCGTAAAAGCTACCACCTTTGACGGCGCCACCCAAGACGAAGTGGTGACTGCCCCAACCGTGATCTGAGCCATCGGAGTTCGAGGTGAGCGTGCGCCCAAAATCCGAAGCGGTGAAGGTGGTGACATTGCTGGCCACGCCCAATTCCACAGTTGCCTGATAGAAGGCGCTCATGGCCCCGTTGACTTGCGCCATCAGGCCGGGATGGTTTTGCATGAGGAAATCGTGATGGTCGAAGCCGCCGAGCGACACAAAGAATACCTGCCGGTTAACACCTAGGGCACTGCGGGCACCGATCAGGCGCGCGACAATCATCATCTGGCTGGCGAGCGGGTTGGTTGAATCAAACGTCGTATTCAGGGTGACGCCGGCCAGGGCGGTATTGACGCCGCCTTCAAGCTGAATAGAGCGCCGCGTGACCACGGCATATTCGTTCTCGAGCACCTGCGCGCTGCTTTGCGTGACCAGGGTGGCCATTGCGTCCCGGACACTGGTCAGTCCATACGGGGACGATTGCAGGGCGCTCACCTTGATGGCGCCTTCCGTACTGATCTGGTACTGGAGCGCATTGCGCCCGGAAACAAACACCGCGTTTCCGGCCGCCGAGATGCAGGTGAGCAGGGCATTGCCATTGCTCGACATGGCCAAATCGCCCAACCGCCCGCCCCAACCGACCGTCGAACCCTCACCGCCGAGCGACTGCCACGTGGATTGCTGATCGTTGTGGGAAAATAGTTTAGGTGGCAGCGGGTACAGCACGCGATTCGGGCTGTCATATTGGGCGAGCGTCAGAGGCACGATGAGCGGACCGACATTGAGCTGCACGGCGAGCTTGCCGGCATCGAACAGCGACTTGAGCCCGGACATTTCCGGCGCCAGCGCGTACTGCAGACCATCCGTCAGCGTCTGGCCGCCCACGGGCACGAGCGCAGTGGCGGCCAGTTCATCGCGGCCCAGGGCAATGCCACCGCGCGTGCGTCCCGGGCCGCCGCCGCGGATCGCGCTGTAGAGATCGTAGTTGCTGATGTCGTAGGGCACGAGCGTGTTGGCATAATCATTGCCGCCGTACAGGAAGATGCACACCAGGGCCTTGTAGCCGGTGGCATCAAACGCTGCCGCTTCGCCAATGGCCGCCAGATTGATAGCCAGGGGGCAGGCGGCCCCCAGCGCACTCAGCTGCGCGACGCGCTGGAGGAGCAAACGCCGGGTCCAGAGCTTGGCTTCGAGCGCTGACATGGCTACTTTTGCACCAGGTATTCGGGGCAGCTCAGGATCATCAGGCAGGCCGAAGCGAGCAGGAAGAGCTTGGTGTCGTCGGAGCTGGAAGCGGTGACGCCAAGGGCCGCCAATGCGCTTTGCAAGGTGCCGACAGTGCCGCTCGACAGCTGATTGGCACACAGGCGCAGGTTGAGCCAGGCAATGACGCCGGGCACGTCGTGAGCGATCGGCAACAGCGCCGCGTAACTGGGCACTACATCGCCATAGCCCCAGCGGACCATCCACTCCAGGAAGTTGATATATCCAGCAGTCGTGGTCTCATCGAGTAATTGAAACTCCGGCGCCTGCATGTTGTTGGCGGCAATGGCCGTGTTGGGCGGCACATAGCCGGGCCGGAAGAAATTGAACACCGACGGCGAGCGCAATGCGCTTTGCCCCAACCCTGTGTCGCTCGCGGAAAGATCGTAGATTTCATAGGCGCCAGTCGCGGAGCTGACACCTACGGTGCGCGCCCATTGCACCAGGCGAACCATGGGTTCACGCAGTTTTCCGGCGAGCGTCGCGCTCGCCGCCGGCGCCGTGCGTGCCTCAGTGTCGGTCAGTATGGCCTTCCACACGGCGCGCAGGTTGCCACGCACACCCGTGCCGTCGTTGTTGAACACATTGGTCACGCGTTCGACGTAGGCCGGGGAGGGATTACTGGTCACCAGGCGCTGGATCATCTGTCGCCCAAAGAATGGCCCCACGTTCGGATGATTGAACAGGGTGTCGAGCGCCCTGCGCAGGGCATCCAGTCCCGGCGTATTGGCGGGGATGGTGGTGCCGAGAAAGGTCACCGCCAGGTCGGAATGATTGGCGGGATTGAAAGTCATCGGATCGGTCGCAAACTGCGTGCTGGGAATGGCGTAGTTAACCCATGCCACGTTGGTGAAGGTAACGCGTGAGTAGTCGTTGTCATAACCGGTAAACACGCGGGCCAGATTGGACACGTCGTCCTGAACGTACGTTTCGATCGGTTTGCCCGTCGTGTCAGTCTTGTGGCTGCCGTCGGCGTCGAGCTCATAAAGCCCGATACTAAAGAGCTGCATCACCTCGCGCGCGTAGTTCTCGTCCGGCTGGCGCCCGCTCGCCGTGTCTTCCTTCAGATTGCCCCTGGTGTTGAGAAAGAACCCCATGGCCGCGTTGAGCGTGATTTTTTCCAGCAGTGTGCGAAAATTGCCGAGGGCGTTGGCGGCCAGCAGATCCCAGTACGCCGCGATCATGTAGGGCGGGTAGAAGCCGTCGATTGGCGTGAGCGATACGACGAAGAACTCCGACAGAGCCAGCGCCATGCGCTTGCGCATCTGGTCCGGACCGGCCAGCAGCTGGTTCCAGATCATGAAATCGCCGAACTGGGGCCAGAAGTAGCGCTGCTCCGCAGTGATGGAGTTGTATCCGTGGGCGTCCAGCCAGGCGACACCGGTCTGGCCGAGCGCGGTGCTGAACCCGGCGTCGAGCCAGCTGCTGTAGCCCAGCGACTTCAGCGCTGCGATATCGACGTCGGTTGCCGAAAACTGGGCCTGCTGGAGAAAGCGGGACGCCTCGGCATCGGTCATCGAACTGGGCGGCGGTGGCGGCGGCGCAGTACCATCGCCTCCGCCACCGCAAGCGGCAAGACTCAGCGACGTGGCCAGGGAAGCGGCGAACAGACCCGCATTGCTCCTCTCGCCCTCAGGACTGCCAGGCTGCGTCGCCGATTCGATGCTGCCGGTTTCCGAGCTCTCAGTGATCAAAGCGCCCCCGGACGATCGCAAGTTCAGCGTTACTTTCGCCGAGTGGCGCCCCGGTAGCAAGCTGTGGCCACATGCCTACCGCGCGTGCCCTGCCCGTTGACGGGACCAATCAGGGCAGCTTCTGTCTAATTGACTTTCCCCGGCCGCTCGCGCGCCAGCCAGGACTGGTAGGCCTCAAAATGATGAAGCGCGAAACCCGCAAAGGCGCGGGACCCGCGAAACGCTGCTTCGGTCAGGGCCAATTCCCGCTCCAGGTCCGCTTCCGCCAGGTGATCAAATGAAATCTTCTGGATCTCGCTGGCCGACAGATCGACGCCGATGACGAGCTGCTTGTGGCGGCGTGCGGCGTAGGCCATCTTGTCCTCGGCATGGCTGACGATGCCGTCGGCACCCGCGGCGTGGTCCCGATAATCCATGAGCGCGACGTAGTCGTAGACATCGATCACCAGTTCGCTGACCGGCTTGGTCGTGCCGTGCCAGTCCATCACGATGCCGTCGAGCCAGAAGGGAATCGCCGGCCCGACGAGGAGTGATTGTCCCGAGGCCCGCTTCAGCTCCATCAGGGCCTGTCCCAGATCGAGAAATTGTTCCAGCAGCTGCATTTTCTGCTGCGCCCACTGGTCGAGGACATGCGGCTCGATGTCCAGATTGATCCCGTCGAATCGCTCCCCGGGCCGGGCTGCCGCGTTGTAATCCAGCACGCGCTGAAACATCGCCAGCGCGTCCGCCCGATGTTCAGGCAGGACGTAGCCTTCGGTATGCAGGTAGGCGGAACCGAGCAGCGCATAGGCGCGCAGGCCCTTGCCGTGGAGCCGGCGGATAAACTGCCGGTACAGATCCGCTCGGTCCTGCACGAGGTTCTGTCCCTGGAACGCGTCGGCGTACAGGTAGACGGTCCGGATGTGCTTTGATCGCAGAAAGGCGATCGCCGCATCGCCGGCGCTGCGATCCTGCACCATCGCGTAGGAGACCTGCTCCCAGGCCCAGATCGCCCGCTCCGCTGCCGGCAAGGTCCGGGCACCGAGCAACAGCGCCAGCGCCAGCGCCATGGCCGCCAGCACCGCGCGAGACAGGACGGGCACGCGAGCCCTTCAGCGCTCAATCACGATGGGGATGTGATAGCGCCCGGTGCCCGAAGGCTTGCCGGTGGCCGGGTCAGAGGGCAATACCGACAGGAAGTAGCGCCCGCGGGCCAGGCCAGCGGACTTGACGGGCAGCTTGAGTGATCGCGTCTGTCCGGCCCCCAGGGTCAGGGCCGCACCGTACGATTCAGACAGCTCACGGCCGTCGAGGGACTGCAGCACCGCGAGCGGCACGAACGGATCGCTCGCTTGCGCGGCAGTGTTGGCAATCACCACTTCGATGGTCAGCTCGCCCGCGTGCGCATGCTTGGGCAGGCGAACCTCGCGCACCACGGGCGCAGCGGCCGGTTGCGGCGATAGCGCCTCAGTCGCCCGCCGCTCCTGCCCGCCATAGGTCCCCAGCCGCGTCAGGCTATCCGGTGGCATGAGACTCCGGCTCTGCGCGAACTGCCCGTTCGCCGCCAGAAACGCCGCGAAGCGCGCCGCCACCCGCGCCTGCGCGGCAGCGTTCTGGACCGGTGCGGTGTGCAGACCGTCGCTCAGAGCGTAGAGACCGTCCCTGCTCAGCAGCCACGGTCCGGCGATGAAGTCCACCAGGTTGGTCTTGGTCTGCTTCATCGGAAATTCGTGCAGGTTGCGGAATTGCGGTTCCAGATCGAGCCCGGAGCCGATCCAGGTCACGGCCGCGGGCGTCCGGATGCCATAGTTGCGGGACAGGAAGGCCAGCAGGGACGGGGCGATGTCGAAGTCCGAGGACACCGAGCTGATCCGCAGCGGCGCCCGCAACAGCGGCGAATAGATGATCAGCGGCACATGGTAGCGGTCTATCCATTCCGCCAGCGGGAGTTCCGGCAGGCGGTGATCCCCGGTGATGATGAAAATGGTGTTGGCGTAGTAGGAGCGCTTGCTGGTTTCCTCAAAATAGCGGCGCAGGGCATCATCGGCATAGAGAATCGAGCAATAGATATCGCGGTAGGCGCGATAGCTGTCCCTGTTTTCCCTGGCCACGCGCAGCTGCTCCAGGCGTTGCTCAAAGCGTTGCCGGTAGGCGGCCTGGCCGGCAAAGGTATAGGGCGTGTGCGTCGAGCTGGTCTGCAGGACAGTCACGAACGGTTGTTGCGCGTCGGCAGCTTCGTCGGCCAGCGCCAGGGACACCAATTCATTGTCCCCATAACCCCACTCGTTGCTGACGGCGTAGCCAGGCCCGAAATCCTTCTTTTCGCGCAAGCGATCGACGCCCTGCCGCAGCAGGAACGCGCGCTCGTTGTCGAATTGCAGATCCGTACCGGCATAGTATTTCAGGTGATAGCCCTGGCCTTTGAGCAGGCTCAGGAGGGTCACGTGCGCGGGCATCGCGTCGCCCAGCGCCGCAAACCCCTCGTCCCCATAGGGAAGCGAGCCGAAAATGGAAGGCAGCACGCCGAAAGTCCGGCCCTGCGCCGCCAGGAAATTGTCCCAGTACAGGCTGCGGGCGGCGAGCTGATCGAGGAAGGGCGTGAAGCTGCCCAGACTCGCCTCGGGGCCCGAAAACGAGCGCCCGAGCCCTTCGACGATCAGGAACACGAGGTTGGGCCGCGAATTCGGCTGCACGATGAAATGTGACCCCAGCTCGTCAGGCGTCTCCTCCGCGTGCAGGAACGGGTAGCGCGGATCCAGGTAGCGAAACCCCAGGATCGGCACCGTCACCGCGCTGCCGCTCGTCGCAGTGCGCGGCGGCGCTGCCGCTCTGGAGCGCATCAGGTAGCTGGCCGTGTCGCCGACAAAATAGGCCGTCTTGTTGAGCCTCAGGTTATAGGCGTACTGCGTCTCTGACTGTCCCTGCGGCAGTTGCCCCGGCCCGAACCACAGCACCGCAGCCGCGGCGAGAATCAATGCCGCAACCCGCGGCGGCAGCAGCGGCTGTTCGCGCCTGAGCAGGCGCGCCAGCGCGGTCCACAGGCTCAGCAGCGCCAGCACCGTGCCGATCACGACGGCCGGGCGGAAACTCAGCCCGGCGGACACCGTCTCATGTACGTCGCGCAGCGTATAGGCAAACAGGTCCGCCCCGAGTGGCACGCCCGCGGTGACGAAGTACTGGACCAGGGCGGCCTGCAGCACGAGGAGCACGGACCAGGAAAGACCGACACTCCAGAATCGGCCGCCCCTGGAATTCACCAACAGCTGCGCCAGCGACAACAGGAACAGCAGCGGCAGGAAACGCGCCAGTGCGTACAGATCGCCGGCGAGCGCGCGGACTGAAAGCTGGAGGGCCGCGAGGAGCGCTACACCCGGCGGCATGCCGGCGGCAAGCTCGGCCACGCGCAGGCACAGCACGGCCAGAACAAGGGCCGGCAGCAAGCCGAAAAACCGCGCCGCCGCTGCGCCGACGCCATCAGTCGGGCGGCGCTCTACCATCGTGTATAGACGGATCCAAAGACGCCGCGACCGTCGTAGCCAAACTCATCCCGGTCGAGTGTGGCGCCGAGCTTGAATCCGAGGCGCGGGTTGACGAACTTCACGAAAGCGGCAGTGGTGGACCAGCTGTGCCCCTGGCCGGAGGAACCCGGCGTTCCCGGCAGGGCTGTATCGCTCCAGCCGGCGCCAGCGGCAAACTCAATGTAATTGTCCGCGTCACCCTTGTAGTAGTAGCGCACGAGCAATCGATCGCTGTTGCTGTTGCTGCTGCTGCCGCCGCTCCCGGGAACGAACAGGTGGCGCAGCCGCACATACCAATTGCCGACATACCGGCCGACCCCCAGGCCATAGATGTCGACACCTGAAGAGGTGAAATCCAGACGGTCATAACTGCCGGAGAGCTCCCAGCCGCGACCTGCACCCTGGAACAGTTCGGCGCGCCAGGAATTCTGCGGAAACAGACTCCCGGACGGGCTCCGTTGATAACGCAGGTTCGCGTAGGCGCGGCTCCACAGGTCGACGTAGCCATCCAGCGCCCAGGCGTTCGCGCTGGAGCTGAACCGATCGGCACCGAGCGCCTCCAACGCCAGCGAGCCACGTTCGAAGTGTCTGCGTACGGACAGCGTGTAGTCGCTCCAGTCGGCGCGCGCGGGCGAAAACGCCTCCCAGCTGGCACCCAGGCTGGCCGACCAGCGATAGCCTGCCGGGACGGTGACGTCCGGGCTCAGTGCGCGCGGTGTCAGGGAGCGCAGGTAGTCTTCGATCTGCGCCGGATCGGCTGCGCGAGCCCCGGCGGCCTGAAAATCCGCCCGCGCTGCCGCGAATTCACCGGCGGCGCGAAACGCGCGCCCGCGCGCGATCAACGGCGCCGGATCGAGCGCGGGTGCCAGCGCCAGCCACCGGCCGTAGGCTTCCGCTGCCCGCCTCGGTCGATCGCTCCACAGGTACAGATCGCCCAGCGCGGACCAGGCGTCCGCGTAATTCGGCGCGGCCAGCGTGGCCGCACTCAAGTCCGCTTCGGCCTCGCTCCACCGACCCATCCAGGAGTAAACCCGGCCGCGACCGAGCAGTACATCCGCATTTCCCGGAGAGCGCTGCAGCAGCTCGGTGTAGGCGGCTATGGCCGCGTCGCGTTGGCCGGCGATCGCGAGGCCACGGGCGGTCTGGAATTGCTGGTCGAAACTCGGCGGGCTGTCCTGGGCG
>DASWFL010000245.1:0-4073 GCA_036394255.1 Steroidobacteraceae bacterium | reverse complement strand
TGCGCGGGGCGCAGTCCATTCGGTGCGTTCATGATCGCGGCATTATACCTGCATCGCCTGTTCCCAGATTGCGGTGACGGCCGCGCGCTCGGCGGCGAACTCGGTGGCCGCGACCACGGGATTCAGAGCGGCAATGGCCCGGTGATGGCTGCGCTCGCGATAGCCGCGATAGGCCCGGGTCAACATGTCGATCGTCGCCTGCGGCACCAGCGCGGCCGATGCCACGGATTCGAGCTGGCGGATGGTGTCTGAATACCACGCCACCGGCGGATACTCGCCCGCCCAGCGCAGCGCCCAGTACTGCGCCAGGAATTCGATGTCGGCAATGCCGCCCGCACCCTGCTTCAGATCGAATTCACCGGCCCGCGCCTCGTTCAGCTCCACGCGCATGCGCTGGCGCATCTTCTGCACCTCCTGGCGCAGCGAATCGCGCTTCACGTCCCGCTGCAGCACCCGTTCGCGCAGCGCCGTGAAGCGTGCGCGCAGTTCCGCTTCCCCGGCCACCGCGCGCGCATGGAGCAGCGCCTGGTGCTCCCAGGTCCAGGCCTCATGGCGCTGGTACTCCTCGAAGGCCTCGATGCTGGTGATCAGCATCCCGCCCTTGCCGCTGGGCCGAAGCCGCATGTCGACTTCATAGAGCCGGCCGGCGGCCGAATGCCAGGTGAGCGTGTGCACCAGCCGCTGCACGAAGCGTACGAAGAACACCTGGTTGTCCACGCAGCGCGCGCCCTCGGTTTCCTGCCGCTCGCCGGTCGAATCGTGCAGGAACACCAGATCGAGATCGGAGCCGTAGCCGAGCTCGATCCCGCCGAGTTTGCCGTAGCCCACCGCGCAGATGCGCACCGCGCGCCGCGCCGCGCCCACACCGCACATCGGCGTGCCCAGCTGGGCGGTGGCGAAATCCCAGCTCAGTGTCAGCACCCGCTCGACGATCAGCTCGGCCACTTCCGTCAGGCGGTCGCTGACGACCATCAACGGCAGCTTGCCTGCGAGGTCGGCGACCGCGATGCGAAACAGCGCGGCGCGCTGGAAGCGCCGCAGCTGCTCGACGAGCTGTTCCTCATCGCCCTCCTCGACCTCGGCGCTGCGCGCCGCCAGCTCCTCGGCCAGTTCGGCGCGCGCCGGGAGCCGCTCGAACAGCCGCTCATCCAGCAGTTCATCCAGCAGCAGCGGAAAGGCGGCGATCTGCGCCAGCAGGAAATCCCCGTGCCGCGCCAGCTCGACCAGCCGCCGGCGCGCCGCCGAGTTCTCCAGCAGCAGCGCAAAATAAGTCGAGCGCGCGCCGATGGCCTCGATCACCCGCGCCAGCCGGCGCAGCACCGGCAGCGCATCGGGAAGCGGCGCGATGTCCTCGCACAGCCGCCCCAGGAGCGCGAGCAGGCGCCGGCGCCCGGGCTCATCCAGGCGCCGCAGCGCCGCTGAAGAGCACAGATCCTGCAGCAGTTGCGCGGTCGCGCCGGGCTCGGCAAAGGCCAGCTGGGCAAGCCGTGCCTGCAGGGCCGCGCGGCCCTCCTCGCCTTCCAGCAGGGCCAGGAGCGGCGCCGGCTGCGGCGCACCGGGCGGATCTGAAGACTGCACCAGGGCCGCAAAATGGCCCGCCACGGTGCGGCGATGCCGCTCCAGGCTCGCGGCCAGCTCGTCCCAGGAACTGCAGTTCATGGCGGCTGCCACCCGTGCCCGGTGGAGCGGATCGACCGGCAGTGCGTGGGACTGCTGATCGGCGTACATCTGCAGGCGGTTCTCCAGGCGACGCAGAAAATCGTAGGCCGCCGCCAGCTCGACCGTGACCTGGGCCGGCAACAGCCGCGCGCCGGCGAGGCGCGGCAGGGTTTCCAGGAGCGAGCCGCTCTGCAGGCGCCGTTCGCTGCCGCCGCGGATGAGCTGGAGCGACTGGACGATGAATTCGATCTCGCGGATCCCTCCGGGCCCGAGTTTGATGTTGTCGCTGAGTTCGCGCCGTGCCACTTCGCGTTCGATCAGCGCCTTCATCTCCCGGAGTGCTTCGAAGACGCCGAAATCCAGGTACCGGCGGTACACGAAGGGCCGGACGCTGTCGCGGTACACCTGCTGGTACAGAGAGGCGCCGGTCACGGCGCGGGCCTTGATCCAGGCGTAGCGCTCCCATTCGCGGCCGTGGCGCTCGAGGTACTCCTCGAAGGCCGCGCTACTCGCCACCAGCGGCCCACTGGCGCCGAAGGGCCGCAGGCGCATGTCGACGCGGTAGGCCTGGCCCTCGCTGGTCGGCGCATCCAGGTAGCGAATCAGCAGTTGCCCGAGGCGCAGAAAGTACTCTTCGTGCGCCAGTGCCCGGGGTCCGGCCGTCTCGCCGTGCTCTCCGAACAGGAACACCAGATCGACGTCCGAGGAAAAGTTGAGTTCCCTGCCGCCGAGCTTGCCCATCGCAATGACGACGAGCCCGGGCTCCTCACCGCCCCCACCTGCTGGCGCACCGTGGCGTGCCAGCAGTTGCCGTCCGGCCAGTCCGGCGGCAGCGCGAATGGCGCAGTCAGCCGCATTGCTCAGGTCCAGCAGCGTTTCGGGCAGCGTGGCCCAGCCGGCCAGGTCCCGCCAGGCAATGCGTGTCAGCTCCGCGCGCCGCCAGCGCCGCAGGCCGGCCATGAAGGCGCCTTCCTCATGGACCGGCGGCAGGGGCAGGGCCGCGGACAGGCGTGGCGGGAGCGCCAACAGCTGCGGCAGCAGCTGTTCATCGCGGGCGAGTGAGTCGATCACGAAATCGCTGGCCCCGAGCACCGGCCGCGCGCTGCACTGCAGTTCGGGGGGAGCCGACTGCAGCAAGGCCGCGGTGCCGGGCGACCGTTCGTGTAGGGTGCTGAGCGCGCGCTCGGCCAGCTCGTCTGCCCGTGACATGCCGCGATTCTAACGGCGGGGCGAGTGGCGAAGCCCGCCCCCAAAAAAAGAGCCCCGCAAGCGGGGCTCTAAGGTATGGCGCGGAAACGGGGGGTCATGTTCCGCGACTTAGGGGGAGTGTAGAACCGTGGGTCCGACGCTCCCCGCAGAAGACATGATACGTGTTTCCATTGGTTTGTAAAGTGAACTAATTGGGTTTCATTGCGGCGCAGCAACCCCATTCTAAGGCATTGATAACGCAGTACTCTTCCAGAGGGCTGTGGCGGTGGGCCGTAGCACCGCGGCAGGCCACGAGCCGCGCGGAGGCACACGTGAACGGGGTCACATCAACGGCAGCGGCGCGGCTGCTTATGGTGAATCGGGGGCGGGCATCACAGTTGCGGCGCGGGCGAATTGTTAGTCTCCGCCGCGTGGCCCCAGGAGCGGAAATTTGATGCGCTGGCGAACCGTATGGCTGTGCGCGGGAATGCTGCTGGCCAGCGGCGCGGGTGTAAGCAGCGGCGGCGCCACGCGGCTGGATCAGCTGCCCCAGCAGTGGCGCGACGATCGGGGCATACCACTGACCCTTAGCGATCTGCTCGGCCAGCGCGTCGTGGTCTCGATGGCCTACACGCGCTGCCGCACGATCTGCCCCACTACGATCGCCGAGCTGCAGCGCGTGCAGAAGGCATTCGATGCCCGCGGTGAACAGGCCAGTTTCGTCATCTTCGGTTTTGATCCGGACAGCGATGACCCCGCGAGCTGGCACCAGTATCGGATCAACCGGCAGCTCCAGCGCAGCAACTGGTACTTCCTCACCGGCAGCTGGCGGGCAACGCGACAGCTGGCCCAGCAGCTGGGCTTTGATTTCTGGACCTACGATACGCACGTCATGCACGAGGCGCGCCTCGTCATGTTCGACGCCCAGGGAAACAGGGGCGCGGCCATTACTCCCGCTTCCGGGAATTGGCCGGCACCGCCTTAGCCAACGATTGGAGTAGACATGCGACGCGTTGCACTGAATCTGCCGGGCTCCCGTCTCGGCCCGGCGCTGCTGCTGGGATTGCTGGTCGGCACTGTGCCCATGCGCGCTGTGAGCGCCGAGCGCGCCGCCAGCGTCAAAGAGCTGCAGCAGAAGCTGGACGAGAGCCTCAAGGCGATCGAGGCGCTCACGGAACGCGTGCGCGAGCTGGAAGCGAGGCAGGCGGGCACTGCCGTGGCGGCCG
>DASWFL010000244.1:0-7943 GCA_036394255.1 Steroidobacteraceae bacterium | reverse complement strand
TGCCCACCGTCGGCAACTGGGAATTCCGCCCCACGCAGAGCACGCTGCAGGTGCATCCCGGCGCGCTTTACGCGACGAGCTACGTGGCCCGCAATCTCACCGGCCATGACACGGTGGCGCAGGCCGTGCCCAGCATCGCGCCGGGTGAGGCCGCCGCCTGGTTCCACAAGACCGAATGCTTCTGTTTCCGGCCCCAGCCCTTCCGGCGGGGCGAGGAGCGCGTGCTGCCGGTGCGGTTTTTCCTCGACCGCGCGCTGCCGATCAATATGGATCGCGTGACGCTCAGCTACACCTTTTACGATACGGCCAACCGCGTCGCCAGCCGCTGAGCACGAATACTCCTTCCAGGAAGCCCCCCATGTCCCAGCCACACGCTCCGGTCGATTCCAGCAAGTACTACATTCCCCACGGCACGCCCTGGCCGATCATCGGCTCGGTGGCGCTGTTCACGACCATGCTCGGGGTCGCCGCCTGGCTCAACGAATGGTTCGGACCGCTGGTGTTCGCACTCGGCCTGGCGCTGCTGGCCGTGATGTTCATCGGCTGGTTCCGTACCGTGATCGGCGAGAACCAGCAGGGCATCTTCAACCTGGACGTCGACCGCTCGTTCCGCATGGGCATGATCTGGTTCATCTTCTCCGAGGTGATGTTCTTCGCGGCCTTCTTCGGCGCGCTGTTCTATGCGCGGACGCTCTCGGTGCCCTGGATCGGCGGCGAAGGCGTGAAGGTCTTCAACAAGATCTTCCTGTGGCAGAACTACGACGCCGGCTGGCCGACCAACGGCCCGGCAAAGCTCGGGCCGCGCGCGGACGGCAGCTTCGAGGTGATCCCGGCCTTCGGCGTGCCGGCGCTGAATACGCTGATCCTGCTCAGCTCGGGCGTCACGGTCACGATCGCGCACCACGCCCTGAAATCAGGCCAGCGCCTCCGGCTCAAGATCTTCCTCGCCTTCACCTTCCTGCTGGGCTTCTCCTTCGTTGCTCTGCAGGCGCGCGAATACGGCGAAGCCTACATGCACAGGGGCCTGCAGCTCGCCACCGGCATCTACGGCTCGACCTTCTTCATGCTCACCGGCTTCCACGGCCTGCACGTGACGATCGGCGCGATCATGCTGACGGTCATCTGGCTGCGCACGCTGCGCGGTCATTTCACGCCGACGCGCCACTTCGCCTTCGAGGCGGTGGCCTGGTACTGGCACTTCGTCGACGTGGTGTGGCTGGGCCTGTTCGTGTTCGTGTACTGGATCTGAGGTCCGATCTGCGCCGTGGTTGTCTGGCGCGCGCTCAGGCGGCTGGCACCCGCACCGGCAGGAACGTCCATGCTTTCGCGGCCGGCTGCGCGTTATTTTTCTTAGCGCCGCCAGCGGTCGCCGGCACGCTGGCCGAAGGCCAGACACTTCGAGATGTGGTGTTTTCCGACTACGGAGCGCCGTCGAGCAATCCGGAGCTGGTGCGACGCCTGGTGAGCCCCTTGACCGCAGTGCAGCTGGAGCAGGAGCTGTCGCGGTCCGGGAAACGATTGGCAGACCAGGCCGTGAATCTGTCCGAGGAGAGATTCCTGGTCCAGCTGCCCTCACAGCACCCCGCCGCCGGTTACGGCCTCCTGGTCTTCGTGCCGCCGTGGCAGGAGGCGCGCCTGCCCGCAGGATGGGCGGGGGTGCTCAATGACTTCGGTGTGATCTACGTCACCGCCGCGCGATCGGGTAACGACGAAAACCTGCTCGGCCGGCGGGAACCGTTGGCCCTGCTCGCCGCCTACAACATCATGCGACGGTACCCCGTGGACCCGGAGCGCGTTTATGTCGCCGGCTTTTCGGGCGGTTCGCGCGTCGCATTGCGCCTCGCGCTGGGCTACCCCGACCTGTTTCGCGGCGCAATCCTGAACGCGGGCAGTGATCAGATCGGCAATGCCGATATTCCACTGCCCCCGAAGGATCTGCTGCTTGAATTTCAAAGCTCCGTTCACCTGGTCTACGTCACCGGTGAGCGGGACGAGCCGCATGTGAGCGATGACCTGTTGAGCGTGCGCTCCATGCGGCGCTGGTGCATGTTCAATGTCACCAGTTTCCTTCAGCCTCGTATCGATCATGAGGTGGCCGCGCCAGCGGCCCTGTCGCGCGCGCTCAGCAGCCTGGCCAGGAACGCACCACCGGATCCGGCCAAACTGGCCGCTTGCCGGTCGGCGCTGGACACTGAACTGGAGACCGAGCTGCACACCGTGGACTCGCTCATCGCCAATGGCCAGAAGGCCCGTGCGCAGAGGCGGCTGAAAAGCGTGGACGAACGCTTCGGTGGCATGGCAGCGCCGCGTACCCTCGAGCTGGCATCCGGATTTTGACCGCCGCGATGGGGCGGGCACCGGCCCTGCGGCCGCAGGAAGTCAAGGCGGTGCGGGCCCGCGGCCAGGGGTTGCAGGGCACGTGGTGTTCAGTGCACCCTCGAGCTATCGTCGATCCCCTGGGGAGGCGCCTTGCCACGAAATGTGGCAGTCGTGCGGCTGCACCCATGCACAACGGGAAGTAGCCATGTCGAATGAAAATGCGATCCGGCGCGAGATCGGAACCGTCGCGCTGATGTTTACGGGCCTGGGCTCCATCATCGGATCGGGTTGGTTATTCGGCGCCTGGCGCGCCGCGCAGCTGGCCGGCCCCGGCGCAATCTATTCCTGGCTCATTGGCGCCGGAATCATCCTGTGTGTCGCCATCACCTACGCCGAACTCGGCGCGATGTTTCCGGAGTCCGGCGGGGCCGTGCGCTACGGACATTACTCCCATGGCTCGCTGGTGGGATTCGTGTCCGGCTGGGCCGCCTGGATTGCCATCGTCTCGGTGATACCGGTGGAGGCCGAGGCGTCGGTGCAATACATGAGTTCCTGGCCCTGGGCCTGGGCGCAGGAGCTGTATCTGCATGCCGCCAACGGCCAGGGCGAGTTGACCGTGCCCGGCCTGATGATCTCCGCCGCGCTGGTGGTGGCGTATTTCCTGGTCAATTTCTGGAGCGTCAAGGTATTCGCCAACACCAACAGCGCCATTACTTTTTTCAAGCTGATCGTGCCGGCCGCGACGGCCATCGCGCTGATGTGCACCGGCTTTCACTGGCACAATTTTCAGATCGGCATCCATGGCGGACCGCATATCGGCAATTTCGCCTCGATCCTCACGGCGGTCGCGACCAGTGGCATCGTGTTCAGCTACAACGGCTTTCAGAGCCCCGTGAATCTCGCCGGCGAAGTGCGCAAGCCCGGCCGCAGCGTGCCCATCGCCATCTTTGGATCGATTGCCTTAAGCGCGGTGGTGTACATCCTGCTGCAGGTGGCCTTCCTGGGTGCGGTCGCGCCGGAGCACCTCCAGGAGGGCTGGGCCGGGTTGGAATACAGTTCGCCGTTCGCGCAACTGGCGTTGGCCCTGAACCTCAACTGGCTGGCCATCCTGCTGTATGCGGACGCCTTCGTCAGTCCCAGCGGCACCGGCAGCACCTACACCGCGACCACGGCACGCATGATCTACGCCATGGAGCGCAGCCGCACGGTGCCTGAGGCATTCGGCCGTGTGCACCCGCGCCTGGGGATACCGCGTCCGGCGATGTGGTTCAACCTGCTGGTGTCCTTCGTGTTTTTATTTTTCTTCCGCGGCTGGGGCAAGCTCGCCGCGGTGATCTCGGTGGCCACGATCATTACCTTTCTGGTCGTGCCGGTGAGCGTCATGGTCCTGCGTCACACCGCGCCGCAGCTGCATCGTCCGCTGCGCGTTCCGGGCTTGCGCTTTTTTGCCCCGCTCGCCTTCGTGCTCGCGACACTCATGCTGTTCTGGGCGCGCTGGCCCTACACGGGCCAGATCATGCTGGTGCTGATCCTGCCGCTACCGGTCTATCTGTATTATCAGAACCGGATCGGCTGGCCGGCTTTCCGCCAGCACCTCAGGGCCGCGTGGTGGCTGATTGCCTACCTGGTTGCCATCACCTGCCTGTCCTGGGGCGGCAGCCGGGAATTTGGTGGCCACGACTATCTCGGCTATGGCTGGGATCAACTCGGCGTTGCGGCCGCGGCTCTGGTGTTTTATTTCTGGGGGCTGCGCAGCGGCTGGCGCACCACGGAACTTGAGTTGCTGAAAATCGGCTGAAGCGCAGCGCCCCACCATGCTCCTGGCGCTTGGCAATATCCGGTTTGTCTCGTATCGTGAGTAAAGGGGCTCCGAATCCAGCTGCGGAGTGCCTTAGGGGAGTCAAGCGATGAAACGACACTTCGGCATACTGGCCCTTCTTGCGTCCTCGCTCTCGGGGGTGACGTATGCGGATTCGCCCTCAAAGCCGCCGGCGAGCACGTCGGAGCCCGCGGACGCCGCTCCGAGTCCGGAGCAACAGCAATTCATGGCCAAGATCAAGGCGCTGAACTGGGTGAATGGCCCAACCAAAGTCCCCGTGCCCGGCAACTCGACGCTGGTAATTCCCGAGGGGTATGTGTTTCTGGATACGTCCAACACGGACAAATTCGATGAACTTCTTCAGAACCTGCCTGACCATCGGGAGGTGATGGTGGCTCCGAAAGACCTGCACTGGTCGGCCTACCTGACGTTTGATGACGGTGGATACGTTAAAGACGATGAGAAGATCGACGCGCCCGAACTCCTGAAGTCCCTCAAGGAAGGCGTGGAGGATTCGAATGCGGCGCGCAAGGCGCGTGGTTGGCCTGCGATGCACCTGATCGACTGGGCCGTGCCACCGAGCTACAACCGCGACACCCGACGGCTCGAATGGGCCATTGAGCTTCAGACGAGTAAAGGGCGCAACGACAATTTCTTTACCAAGATACTCGGCCGGCGCGGGCACACGACCGTCGTACTCGTAGCCGCCACGGACCAATTGGTCCCAGACGAGTCTGCGCTCAATACCGTGCTGGGGGGCTACAGCTTCAATGCCGGCGAGGCTTACGCCGATTGGCGTCAGGGCGACAAGGTGGCCGAGTATGGGCTCGCGGCCCTGATACTCGGTGGCGCTGCGGCGTTGGCCACCAAGAAAGGCTTCTGGGCGATACTTGCGGGGTTCTTTGCCGCAGCCTGGAAAGTGATCGCCGCCGCCGTGGTCGCCGCCGGGGCATGGCTCCGGTCGCTGCTCAAGAAAAAGGCCTGATGCCGACCTTTGATATTCTGCTCCCGCTGGGTGCCATCGCCTTCTATCTGATTGACTCAGTCCTGCTGGTCTACGACAACGAGCTTCTGTGGGTTCGCCGTGGTCCCCGGTGGTCGATCAGGGAAGGCTCGGACGTTCGGGTCCTGGGCAAACGCCTCTACCTGCCCAACCCACTGACCCCGCATGCGCTGCTGTTTCGCGTCGTCTGGTCCCCATCTGATGTGAGGCCCTTGGGCGATGCGCCGGAGCCGATAGAGGATTTCACGCGCACCTTGAGTGCCATCCGCGTGCTTGTCATGGCACAGCTGATTATTCTCCTGGTTCTCCTGCCGCTCGTGTCATGGACGATCGGTGCGGATTGGCCCTTGTTGAGCCTGTTTGCTCTTTTCTACGTGTTGCTCGTCACGGCGCTCATTGTCCTGTATCGCCGACGCGGATCTCTGGGGCTGACGGTGAAGAGCTTCTGGTGGCTGGCCCTGGACGTACTGGCCTGCGCGCCTTTCGGGGTCAACCTGCTGCGCAAAATCTCGCTCCGCCGGTCAATCTCGGGCAATCCGATTCTTTTTGCCCGGGCCCACTTCGATGCGGACGCTCGTCGCCAGCTCCTCCGTATCCTGGACCGGCGCGTGCGCGAGGACCTGGCCCGCGAGGAAGACGGGGCGGTCCGCCAGAATGAATTGCAGGCTTTCCTGGATCAACTGCCGAAGATGCTGCCATGTCCTTGAGCGAAGCGACGGTGTCGTTCCTGGGACTGGTGGTCGGCTACCTGGTGGTCAGCGCATTGATGAACCGCAATAAGAAGGAGGCACCGCCGGATCTGTCCCCCACTACTGGAACGGGCGTCGATCTGGCAGTGACGCTATCCAACTGGTTTCGCATCCTCGGCGTGCGCGAATCGGCCTCGCGCGAGGACATCACGGCTGCCTACAGGAGATTGCTGTCGCAATACCAACCCGCCAAAGTGGCCCAATTGGACGCCGGGATTCGTGCGGCGGCCGAAGCCAGGTCCAGGCAGATCAATGCGGCCTATGAAATGGGTATGCGCCTGTTCAAGTAGCTCGAGGCCGGGCACCGCGCAACCTTCCGAATTCTTGAAGCACTTTGCGCCGTTTGTCGGCCCTGCGGGGTCATCGCCGCCGGCACCGCTTCCGCCCTGGTGCCAAGCCCTGCTTGGAGGGGTATAACTGTCACCTACTGGCGTCAGCAGGCGTGCAACAGAACAATGCCTGCCGGCACAGCCACTCGTCCAACGCCAGCCTACCGCCACTCCAACGGGGATAAATAGCCATGTCAGATAATAATGAAGCAGCCACAGCCGCAACGCCTTCGCGACCCACACCAAACCCGATGCTTGCGGTGATTGCCGGTCTGGCCGCCGCAATCATCGGTGCAATCGTATGGGCCGTCATCACGGTCACCACCAAATACCAGATCGGCATCATGGCGATCGGCGTGGGCCTCCTGGTGGCCTGGGCCGTGCGTACGGCCGGCAAGGGCGAGACGATGAACTACAGCCTGATCGGCGGTGGCTTTGCACTCTTCGGTTGCCTCCTCGGAAATCTCCTCTCCGCCTGCGGATTTTTCGCTACCGAACAAAACATCTCGATCATGCCGGTCGTCGGGCGCGCGCTGATCGACCCGTCCCTCGCCAGCACTCTGCTGCAGGCAACCTTCAGTCCCATGGACCTGCTCTTCTACGCCATCGCTGTGTATGAGGGCTTCAAACTCGCACGCCGGCGGAACGTACAGCCGGCAGCGGCGGCGGCAACCTAGGTCCCGTACGCACTTTGATTGTCAGGCGGCGTCGCCAGGAGTGGAATGCATGCACGCTGCACCGGCCGCCGTTGCCTTCATTTGTTCCGGCCTGCTGGTATGTACCGGCTGCGCAACGAATCCAGGTCTACCTGCGTCACAGCCCGAGAGCGAGGTGCCGACGGTACGTTCGATTACCCTTGCCCTGCGTCCGATGCCCGGCATGGAGATGGTGACGCCTGGACCGGCAGCGGCCGGCGCCGTGACCGGCCTGCTTGGCTATGCGATCACCGCCTCGGAGATGACCAAGGAGGGCAATGCCATCGTGCAGAAGTACCAGGTGGACGACCCAGCCGTTGCGATCGGGAATTCGCTCCGCGACCAGGTCGCCGCGAACGACCGGATGGTGGCAAAAGATTCTGCAGGCGTTCGGGTCACAAGCTTATACATCCGTGACGTGGCGAAGGCCTACCCGGGGTCCAGCGAGATACTCGACGTGCGTACGACCGAGTGGGTTGTCATGTACCTGCCGTTCGATTTCATGCACTACGGCGTTCAGTACGGTGTCGAGGCAACCCTGTACGACGCCCGCAAGCACGAAGTACTCGCGTCCGCAACATGCTCCCATGACCCGAAGCGGAGCGATGGCGCACCTACGCACGAAGAATTGCTCGAGAATAACGCCGCGCAACTCAAGATCCTGTCGGCGAAGGCCGCTGAGCGCTGCGTGGCTGAAATTCTCCCACGGCTCCTCGGCAGGGCCAAATGACGGGCGGCGGCCATCGCGCGCCACGGATCAACCGTTTGTCGGAGCTCTTGCCGGGGACGTGGTTACTCAAGTCGCGCGTGGACGCAACGGTTGCAGGAGAGCGGTATCCGGACCCGCTGCTCGGGGAAGATCCGGTTGCACTGCTGGTCTATGAAAAGTCAGGACACTTCTCGGTCCAATTCATGAAACGCGACCGGTCGGCGGTGCCCCTCGCTGTGTCGGCCGGCGGCACGCCCGTGACCCGAACCCTTACCTGGACGCGCGAAGGCAAATCCGGCTGACTGCTGCAGCGAGAACCG
>DASWFL010000243.1:0-5706 GCA_036394255.1 Steroidobacteraceae bacterium | reverse complement strand
GGCCGGCAAGATCCGGGCCGCGGGCGTGTCCAACTATTCAGCGGCGCAGCTCGAGGCACTCTGCCGGCACCTGCCGTTCCCGTTGGCATCGATACAGCCGGAATTCTCGCCGCTGGCCATCGAGCCCCTGGCCGATGGCGTGCTGGACGCCGCCATGCGCCACGGCATCGCCGTACTCGCCTGGTCACCGCTTGCGCAGGGCCGGCTGGGGGTGGCGAAGCCGGCTCAGGCCACCGATGCACGCACGGCAGCGGTCGTCGCGGCGCTCGACCGCGTCGCAGCCCGCGCTTCCGTGCCGCGCTCAGCCGTGGCCTATGCGTGGGTCATGGCCCACCCTTCGCGCCCCGTACCGCTGATCGGCAGCCAGAATCCGGCGAGAATCCGCGAGGCTGCCGCCGCCTATGAAGTGCAGCTGGAGCGTGAAGAGTGGTACCAGGTGCTGCAAGCCGCGCGGGGCGAGCCATTGCCTTAGAGTGGCACTCTCGCGGCTGCGTGCCCCGAAGGTCCAGATTCACCCCCACGGCAACCCGGTGCGACTCGATGCATGGGCTCGTGGTGCTGGCGGCGCCCCATCTGCTCGCCTCTTCAGTCACGCTCTACGGTTAACCCCCGGCTCACGGCCTTTTGCGCGAGCCTGATCCGCTGATCACATCGTCGGCCCAGCTCAGCGCCGCACTGACAGTCGGGAATCCAATGGTACTGGTCACCGAAATCAGCGCATGGCGAATCTCATCTGCCGGAACGCCGAGCTCCAGTGCACGCCGGACGTGACTGTGTACCGCACCCTCCGAACGAATGGCCGCGGCGGCGCCGAGTTGTACCAGTTGGGCGACTTTCTCGTCGAGCGGGCCGGCGCGCCGCACCGCGGAACCCAGGGCCTCGAGCGCGTTAATGAAATCGGCATGCTGGCTCTTCAGCTGCCGATAGGTGCCGGGAGTCTGCTTCGTTGCCATGGCTGTCTCCATGCCAGGTGATTCAGTATCTCGCACGAGCCCCGGCGGTAATCGTCGGCACGCATGCGCCCGCTCGGGCGCTCAGGCATCTGATCGCTCGAGCAGGGGCCGGATCAGATCGAGCGGCAGCGGAAACACGATGGTTGAGGTCTTCTCGCTCGAGATGTCCGCGAGGGTCTGCAGATAACGTAATTGCATGGCCTGCGGCTGTTGCGCCAAGGTGCGCGCCGCCTCCACGAGCATCGCGGCCGCCTGCTTCTCGCCTTCAGCATGAATGACTTTCGCGCGCCGGGTGCGTTCGGCCTCCGCCTGGCGTGCGATCGCGCGGATCATGGTTTCGGTAATGTCCACGTCCTTAATCTCAACGCTCGCCACCTTGATTCCCCAGCCTTCCGTTGCCTGATCGAGGATGCGCTGAATGTCCTGATTGAGTCGATCGCGCTGCGCCAGCAACTCGTCCAGTTCATGCTGACCGAGCACTGAACGCAGCGTCGTCTGGGCGTACTGGCTGGTCGCTTCGAAGGGCTGGGCGACCTGCAGGACGGACTTGCCCGCATCCACGATGCGGAAATAAATCACTGCGCTGACCTTGACCGACACGTTATCACGCGTGATTACGTCCTGCGGGGGCACCTTGAGAACCACGACGCGCAGGTCCACCTTCACCAGGCGCTGCACGAGGGGCGCGACCAGCACAATGCCCGGGCCCTTGATACCGGTAAAGCGGCCAAACGTGAACATCACACCGCGCTCATATTCGTTCAGGATCCTGATGAACGAGAGCAGGAATATCACCAGGATGACGACGACCGGTATGGCGAAATACATATTGATCCTCCGGATGAGTCAATCTCGGCCGGCGCTCAAGTGCGCGGCCGTTCAATCATCAGCGTAAGTCCTTCTATCCGCACGATGCGCAACGGTTCACCGCCCTTCACCGGATCGCGGGTTACCGCCTGCCACAACTCGCCGCGCACGCGCACCAGGCCTGTATGCTCGAAGTCTTCGATCGCTACCGCGGTTTCCTTGAGCAGCTGATCCATACCCGTGACCACCGGGCGGGCACGTGCGCGCACGGCGTAAATGACGATGCCGAGGGCGACCAAGCCGCCGACGAATCCCATAGCGCCAATCAGCGGACGTGCAATGGCAAATCCCGGCACGCTCCGATCCAGCAACATGATCGAGCCAATCACAAAGGCGATGAGCCCGCCCACGCCCAGAGCGCCAAAACTCCCGATGAAGCCCTCCGCAGCAATCAGCACGACACCGAGCAGAATGAGGGCGAGGCCGGCGTAGTTGACCGAGAGAATCTGAAATGAATACAGCGCGAGCAGCAGGCAAATTGCACCGGCAACGCCGGGCAACACGGCACCCGGGTTGTAGCCCTCGAGCAGCAATCCGTAGATGCCGATCAGCATCAGCAGGTAGGCAACGTTCGGATTCGTGAGCACTGCGAGCAACTGCGTGCGCCAGTCAGCCGTGACGCGCTCAACCACGAGGTGCCGCGTGGCCAGCCTCAGTTCGCCACCGGTGGTGGTGGCCTTGCGGCCGTCGAGCTGAACCAGGAGGTCTGGAATGTCATTGGCAATCAGATCGATCACATGCTGATCGAGCGCCTGGGTCGCACTCAGGCTCGCGGCCTGTCGCACCGCGGACTCAGCCCAATCGGCGCTACGGTGTCGCAGCTCGGCCAGACTGCGAATGTAGGCTACGGCGTCGTTGACGGCTTTGCGCTCGTGCGTATCGGCGGGAGCGGCCGGAGGCTGCTGTTTGGCCGGTTTATCACCGGTCCCAGGGGCCGCAGGGGCCGCGGCGGGCGGAGGGCCGATGTCGATCATTTGCACGGGGGTGGCCGCGCCGAGATTCGTTGCAGGGGCCATGGCGGCGAAGTGACTGGCGTACAGGAGGAATGTGCCAGCGCTGGCCGCGCGTGCGCCGGACGGCGCCACGAAAATGACGATCGGGACCGGTGAGGCGAGGATGGCCTGAATCATCTCGCGCATGGAGGCGTCCAGGCCCCCCGGCGTGTCGAGCTCCATGATCA
The DNA here is from genome assembly GCA_036394255.1 of Steroidobacteraceae bacterium. Classification (GTDB taxonomy): domain Bacteria; phylum Pseudomonadota; class Gammaproteobacteria; order Steroidobacterales; family Steroidobacteraceae; genus FEN-1191. The sequence goes on along the minus strand of DASWFL010000243.1, from coordinate 2,706 downwards.
CCAGCTCGGCGCCGCGTTGCTGCGCGGACTGCAGCGTCTGGATGAAAAAGCGACTGGTCGCCGGGCCGATGGCGTCGCGAATGTCCAGCACGACGGCCGTACCCGGGGCGCGTGTCACCGGCTCCGCGACGGCCCGTGGCATGAAGATCGTCGCAGTAAGGGCCGCTGCGCACCAGGCCGCAGAATTTCTCCATAATGCACGTGCACTCACGCAATCCTCACCGGGACTCGTTCGCGCTCAGGCCCACGGCCAGTGCACTATAGGCGCAATGCCGCCTTCTTAGTAATCATGGCTCGGCGCGCCCCCCGTGCCCCGGTGACCAGGATGAGCGTGTGGCCCTGGGTCACTTGGCTGCGTTCGGGTTGATGCAGCGGAAGCGACAGGACTACACTAGTGATTCAGCGTACGTGGATTCCAGGGGGGCAATCATGAAGAGGCGTCAATTCGTCGGTGCCGGTCTTGCGCTCGCGGTGGCCTGGCCATTGCGTGGATTCGCGTCCGTACTCAAGGGTGTCGGCGATCTGCCGGCCAAGACGCTCGCAGGGGGCGAAGTCGTTCTGCCCGGTTCGGCGATCGAGGCCCTCGCTGCCAGTCTGCGGGGCGACGTGCTGCTGGCCAGTAACCAGGACTACGACCGCACGCGTCGCGTCTGGAACGCGCTGTTCGATAAGAAGCCTGCGTTGATTGCGCGCTGCACGGGCGCCTCCGACGTCCGGCACGCCGTCGATTTCGCACGCGAACACGGATTGCTGACTGCCGTGCGCGCCGGCGGGCACAGCCTTTCGGGCAAGTCGAGCTGCGACGGCGGACTGGTCATCGACCTGCAACAGATGCAGGGTGTGCGTGTTGATCCGGAAGCCAGGCGCGCCCATCTGGAGGCGGGTTCTCTGCTTGGGCAGCTCGATCACGAGTGTGCCGGTTTTGGACTGGCGACCACGGCAGGCACGGTCTCGCACACAGGCGCCGCGGGCCTCACGCTCGGCGGCGGCCTGGGAAGACTGGGCCGGCGTTTCGGTCTCGCCTGCGACAACGTGGCCTCCTTCGACATCGTGACCGCCGATGGGCGCTTCCTGCGGGCGAGCGATCACGAGAATCCCGATCTCTACTGGGGCCTGCGCGGCGGTGGCGGCAATTTCGGCGTCGTAACCTCGATCGAATACCGGCTGCACGAGATGGACCCGGTTATTCTCGGTGGAAACATTGTCTGGCCGCTGGCCCAGGCGGGTGATGTGCTGCGTTACTTCCGCGATATCGCGGCGGATGCGCCCGAGGTCGCCAACCTGGCGCCCGACCTGCACTGGGAACCCGATGGAGGGAAGGTCGGCATCGAAGTGTGCTGGTCTGGGGATCGCACCAAGGGCGAAGCCTGGCTCAAAAAGCTGCGCGCCTTCGGCAAACCGGTCCGCGACGACATCGCGCCGATGCCGTATGTGGCCATACAGTCCGGCGGCGATGAGATACTCGGGGCTGGCCAGTACTACTACATCAAGGGTGGATTCCTGACGCAGCTCAAGGATGATGGCATCGATCTGATGATCGACGTGTTCAAGCGCATGCCGAACTGGTTTCTGCTGTTCTTCGATCATGGTGGCGGGGCGTACCGGCGTATGGCGCCGGCCGCGACGGCATTCCCCAATCGCGATATGCTTTTCGCGCTCGGCGCCCTGGGTATCTGGCCAAACAGGGACGGCATTGAAGACAACATCGCGAAGATGCGCACGAGTTGGACTGAACTGGAGCCTCTGACCAAGGGTTTCTACACGAATCTCTCGGATCCGGACACGACCATGGCCCACTATCGCGAGAATTACGGCGCCAACTTCGAGCGCCTCGTGGCGCTGAAAGCCAAGTACGATCCGGCGAACCTGTTCCGATTGAACGCGAACGTGCCGTCAAGAATCGCCTGACCGCGCGAAGAGGCGGGGAACTGGCGGGTGAGTCATCCGCCAGGGGTATGCATACGATAAAACACCTGCGATGTACATCGTAAGTTGATGTTTTGACTGTAGATCATGTCGAGCAAGCGATGGAGCGCGATGGCGTGATCTGCGGCGAGCCCGGGCTCAAAAGCACGCAGGCACCCCCCACGCATACCCTCACTGCTACCGCCATCTGCAGGCACGCAGTGAAGCGCGCTGGCGCCGGGCGAGGACTAGCGTTACCGCGCCGACATTAACGCGGCACAGGTCTCACCCGCGCTGCGGACCGAATGGGGAGCATCCGCCCGCCTGGCGGATTGCCACCATGGCATGCAGCGCGACCTCATCGCTGTGGCGCACGCCGCCGATCGCGCCGGTTCGAGTCTCAATAGACATTCCCGGTGCCGGCGGAGGTGCTTGCGCCGATAGTACGGACGCGCTTAACTAGGAGATATGCCCTTTGTATCGGCCCGGACACAGAAGAGCAGCTACGACGTCATCGTAGTCGGATCCGGAGCCGCCGGCGGTCAGTCCGCCTATACGCTGTGCATGGATGGGGCAAAAGTCCTGATGCTCGAGGCCGGGCGCAAATACGAGCCCGAACTCGAAACACCCATGTTTCAGACACCGGATATGGCGCCACTTGGGGGAGTGGATACGCCGGACAAACCATTTGGTTTCTACGACGCGACGGTGGACGGAGGCTGGGAGGTTCCCGGCGAACCCTACGTGCGGGCGAGCGAGGAGGACGCGGGTCGCTTTGAATGGTGGCGGGCGCGCATGCTC
>DASWFL010000242.1:0-6130 GCA_036394255.1 Steroidobacteraceae bacterium | reverse complement strand
GTGGCGGTCATCGGCGGTGGCTATGACGCCAGCGAAGACAATCAGACGTATAACGCCGCGGATGCCGTGGGCAACCACGTGTACATGGTCGACATCATCAGCGGCGCATTGCTGTGGTCGGCCGGATCGAGCGGCTCGACCCTGAATCTGGGGACCCTGGGCCGCCAGATGGATCACGCCATTCCGGGCAGAGTTTCGGTGCTCGACATCGATGGCGACGGCTATGCGGACCGCATGTACGTGGGCGACATGGCCGGCCAGCTGTGGCGCTTCGACGTCAACAATGGCCAGCCGGCCGCCTCGCTCGTCACCGGCGGCGCCATCGCCTCGCTCGGCACGAAACTGGATGCGGCGCATCTCGCCGCCGACAACCGCCGCTTCTACAACGCGGCGGACGTCTCGGCTGAGCAAAAGGCCGGCGTCCAGCCGTTCCTGAACATTGCCATCGGCTCCGGATACCGCGGCCACCCGCTGGATAACTCGACGCACGACCGCTTCTACGCGGTTCGCGATTACGACACCTTCAGCGTCAAGCCGCAGTCCTATTTCGATGGCCTGACGCTGACTCGCGACGCGCTCAGCGCCGCCGCCGCGTCGTCCAAGCTCATCGACATTACCGCCCTGGCGCAGCCCACGATTCCCGCCGGCGCGCTCGGCTGGCAGCTGGACCTGAACACGCACCCGGACTGGACCGCGGGCGAAAAGGTGCTGGTACCCTCGCGCACCTTCAACGATCAGGTGATCTTCACCACCTACACGCCGAACTCCTCTCCGCCGGTGGATCCCTGCTCCGGCATCGGGACTGGCACCAACCGCGTCTACGTCGTGAGCGTGTTCACCGGTGCGCCGACCATTGACCGCAACAAGGACGGCACGCTGACCACGGACGAGCGCAGCCAGGACCTGCGGCAGGGCGGCATCGCTCCCGACACCGCCTTCCTGTTTCCCGCCCCATCCAGTGGCAGCGGTGCCGGCGGCGCTGGTGCGGCTGGCGGCAGCGTCACCTGCCTCTCGGGCGTCGAGGTGCTGAGCGTGTGCTCGAATTTCAACCAGCGGCGCAAGACCTACTGGCGCGAAGGCATGGCGAATTGACCTGCCGCAAGGAACTCCAATGAAGCTGCCGAACTGCAACTCCCCGGCGCGCCGCACGGCGCGGGGCTTCACGCTGATCGAACTGATGATCGTGATCGGCGTAGTGGCCATCCTGACGACCATCGCGGTCACCAGTTACCGAACCTATGTGCTGCGCGCGACCCGGACGGAAGCGCGCATGGCGCTGCTGTCGATCCAGGTGGCGCAGGAAAAATACTTCCTGCAGAACAATCAGTACGCCCAGACCCTGGCGACCGTGACCGCCGCGCCGCCGGCCGGACTGGGCGTCGCCCTCGACGCCGCCGGCGTGACGCCCGGCGGGCACTACACGGTCAGCTTCACCGCAGCGACGGCGAATACCTATACGGTGCGGGCGGTCGCCACCGGCACGCAGACCTCCGATAAGGCGGCCTGCCTGACCTTCACGATCAACGACCAGGGTGTGCGCACGCCGGCCGATACCAGCAGTTGCTGGCGCTAGTAGACGCGAAACAGCCGGAAACCCGTGTCCGCGGGTGTAAAGCGCGCCGCGTGCAGACGGCGACGGCGCTGCCGCAGCGCCGCGCTCGCCCTGACCACGGCCAGGGCCCGAGCGTCGCGGTACTTCGCGGCCACCGTCCTGGCGCCGGCGGGGCGCGCGGCGGTGGCGGGGTTGGAGTTCAGTTCGTTCATGCCAGTGCTCCTTGCAATGCAGCCGAATCGGGGCTCATGATCGTTCGTGATACGAACAATATGGTACGCGATACTGTACGCAGTGCAAGAGACAGCGTGGTGAGCGGCGGGTGAATATGTTCGTACTGTGAACTATATCACTCGCGAACTGTCCGGGTGCCCGGTGCGCACCGCAACGGTGCGTCCGGCAATGGTGCGCTTGGTGTGCCGCCGGGCGCAGCCAGGCGCAGCCGGGCGGCCTCAGGCCAGGAAGGCGCGGATCTCGGCGTCGAAGCGCGGGATATCAACCAGGAAGGCGTCGTGTCCCTCCAGCGAGGGAAGGCGCGCAAAGCGCGTGGTGACGCCGCCGTGTTCGAGGGCCTCGGCGATCGCCGCCTGCTCGTGCAACGGGTAGAGCATGTCACTCTCGACGCCGATGACCAGCGCGGTGTCCAGCCCGCTGCCGCCGAGCGCGGCGTGGTAAGAGCCGCCATGCTCGGCCAGATCGAAACGGTCCATGGCCCGCGACAGGTACAGGTAGCAGTTGGGGTCGTAGACGCGCGTGAAGCGCTCGGCCTGCGCTTCCAGGTAGCCCTCGACGGCGAAGCGCGGCGCGAACGGACTGGCGCGCAGGGCGTTGCCATCGATCGGATTGCGCCCAAACCGTTGTCGCCATTCCGTCGCCGAGCGGTAGGTGATCGTGCCGAGCTTGCGCGCCAGGCGCATGCCGTTGCGCGGCGGATGTTCGGGTGGATAGTTGCCGCCCAGCCAGTCCGGATCGCGCAGGATGGCTTCGCGCTGCACCGAACGCAGCGCGATGGCGAAGGGCGAAGCGGCCGCGGACCCGGAGATGCTGATCAGGCGCCGCGCAGCTGCAGGGACCAGCGCGGCCAGAGCGATGGCCACCGAGCCGCCGAGCGAGGCGCCCATCGCCACATCGAGTCTGTTGATTCCCAGTGCCCGCGCAGCCTCGTAGCCGGCGCGCGCGATATCCTCCACGGCGATCTCCGGAAAAGCGAGGCGATAGCGCTGCCCGGTAGCCGGATCGATGGAAGCCGGCCCGGTGGAACCAAAGCAGCTGCCCAGTGAATTGACGCAGAGGACGAAGTAGCGGCGCGTGTCGATGGCCAGGCCCGGCCCGATCATGCGCTGCCACCAGCCGGGGCTGGGATCGGCTTCAGTGGCGGCGGCATGCGCGGAAGGCGACAGGCCGGTGTACAGCAGGATGGCGTTGTCGCGCGCGGCATTGAGCTCGCCCCAGCTCTCGTAGGCGATGTGCGCGCCGTGCAACACGCCACCGCGATAGAGCGGGAACGGATCGGGGAGCGGAACCACAGAACGCGGCGTCGCAGCCGTGAGTCCCGGCGCCGCCTCCCTGCCCTTCACTTCGCGGGAACGCGGCATGTCGGCCCTGTGCAGTTCAGCTTTCGGGATCCGAGCCATCGGGAATCCCCTCGAACAGCGCGGTCGAGAGATAGCGCTCCCCGGTGTCGGGCAGCATGGCGAGGATCACTGCGCCGGGGCCCGATTCGGCGCTCGCCTGGCGCGCCACCTTGAGCGCGGCGGCGAAAGTGGCACCGCTCGAGATGCCGACGAACAGGCCTTCGCGGCGCGCGAGCTGGCGCGCGTTCTCGATGGATTCGGCGTCCGTGACCGTTACGATGCGATCGGCCACATTGCGATTGAGCACGGCTGGGATGAAGTCCGGCGTCCAGCCCTGGATCTTGTGCGGCGCAAAGGGTTTTCCGGACAGCAGTGCCGCGCCTTCAGGCTCGCTGACGATGATGCGCGTGTCCGGCCTCGCCAGACGGATGATCTCGCCGGCGCCGGTCAGCGTGCCGCCGGTGCCCCAGCCGGTGACAAAGTAATCGAGCCGCCTGCCGACGAAGTCGGCCACGATTTCAGGGCCGGTGGTGCTGCGGTGATAGGCGGGATTGGCGGGATTCTCAAACTGCCGCGCCAGGAACCAGCCGTTTTTCTCCGCCAGTTCGGCGGCCTTGCGTACCATGCCGGTGCCGCGCTCGGCCGCCGGTGTCAGGATCACCTTCGCGCCCAGCATGCGCATGATCCGGCGCCGCTCGACCGAGAAGGTCTCGACCATCACCGCCACGAAGGGATAGCCCTTGGCGGCGCAGACCATGGCCAGCGAGATGCCGGTATTGCCGGAGGTGGCTTCCACGACGGTCTGTCCGGGCTTAAGCGCCCCGCTGCGCTCCGCGTCTTCGATGATCGCGATCGCGAGGCGATCCTTCACTGAACCCAGGGGATTGAAGAACTCGCACTTGACGTACATCGTCACGCCCTGGGGCGCGAGACGCTGGATGCGCACGATCGGCGTGCGGCCGATGGTGCCCAGGATATTTTCGTAGATCATCCGGCCACTGTAATCCGGCGGTACCAGTCAATCGATAAAGAAAAGGCCATTCTCTGATAACGCGTTGTTATAATTGCTTCGAGCGGCCTTACGGGTTCACCATGAATTTTCATCAGCTGCAATATGCAGTAGCGATCGCCCGGCACGGACTTTCGGTCACGCAGGCGGCGTCGGCATTGGGCACTTCCCAACCGGCGATCAGCCGGGCCCTCAAGGCCCTCGAGCGGGAGCTGGGCTTCGATCTGTTCGTGCGGGAGGGGCGCGCCTTTGCCCGCGTGACGCCGCAGGGCACACGCGTACTGGAGTACGCGACACGGGCGCTGGCCGAAATCGAGAGCCTCAAGGCGGTGGCGGCCGATCTGAACCAGGACAATCGCGGCACCCTGTCGATCGCGACGACGCACACGCAGGCCCGTTATGTCCTGCCGCCCGTGGTGCAGGCGTTTCGCGAGCGCTACCCCGAGGTCGAGCTGCACCTGCACCAGGGCACTTCCGAGCAGATCGCGGAGATGGTTGCGACTGATCGGGTGCAGCTGGCGATCGCGACCGGTTCGGACGGCCTGTTCCCGGGCCTGGTGCTGCTCCCCGTGTACCGCTGGCACCGCCAGGTCATCGTGCCCCGGCACCATCCGCTGGCGGGCGAACAGAAACTGACGCTCCAGGAGCTGGCGAAATATCCGCTGGTGACCTACGTCTTCAGTTTCTCCGGGGCTTCCTCGCTCCATACGGTATTTGCCCGCGAACACCTGACGCCGAGCGTCGCGCTGACGGCGCGCGACTCGGATGTCATCAAGACCTATGTGCGCCTGGGGCTCGGCGTGGGCATCGTTGCCAGCGTCGCCATCGAGCCACAGCACGACGCCGACCTCGTGGTGATCGAGGCCTCGCATCTGTTCCCGATCCACACCACCTGGATCGGGTTCCGTCGCGGCACGCTGCTGCGCAATTTCGCCTACGAGTTCATGCAGCTGTTCGGCCCGCATCTGACGCGCCGCCTGATCGATCGGGCGATCGAGGCCCGCGACGGCGACGGACAGGCGGAGCTGTTCCGGAAGATCAGCCTGCCGACGCGCTAGCCGCGGGATCCCGGTGCTGGAAAGACTGCAGAAACTGCTCGCGACGGCGGGCCACGGTTCGCGCCGCGAAATCGAGCAGTGGATACGCGACGGGCGGGTGAGCCTGGCCGGCCGAGTCGCCCGGCTGGGCGAGCGGGCGGAGGCCGGCGCCGACATCCGCCTCGACGGCCGTCGGCTGCACACGGCGGCACCCCACGAGCGTGCGGTGCTGATGTATCACAAGCCGATGGGAGAGGTGAGCACGCGCCGGGATCCGGCCGGACGGCCGACGGTGTTCGAGCGGCTACCGCCAGCCCCGTCGGGGCGCTGGGTGGTGATCGGCCGGCTGGACGTGAACACCACCGGGCTGCTGCTGTTCACGACGGACGGGGCGCTGGCGCATCGGCTCATGCACCCATCAGCCCAGGTCGAACGCGAGTATTTGGTCCGCGTGCATGGCAATCCCTCGCCGGACCTGCTCGACCAGCTCCGCACCGGGGTGATGCTGGAGGACGGTCCGGCGCGCTTTGAGCGCATTGAGGCCGGAAGAAAGAGTGGCAGTCACAGCTGGTTCCGGGTGACGCTGCGTGAGGGACGCAACCGGGAGGTTCGGCGGCTCTGGCAGGAGGTTGGCCTCGAGGTCAGCCGCCTGGCAAGGCTGCGCTACGGTCCGCTGGGCCTGCCCGAGGACCTGCGGCCGGGCCAGTGGCGCCGCGTGCCGGCCCGGGACGCCCGGCTGTTATAATAGAGTCCATGAAAGCCGCACTGCGACAGGAAAATCGGCGAACCGCAGCGATAATGCCATTAATGGCATTGATCCTGGGCCTATCTCTCACGATCCCGGGCGGCGCTCTGCGCGCGGCCGAGCAGGTCCGGGTGACCACGAGCTTTGACGCACGGTTTTCCTCTGCGGTGCTGCACCAAGTGGCGCGTCTGTTCGCCGGCGGTTTTGGCCGCG
>DASWFL010000241.1:0-22825 GCA_036394255.1 Steroidobacteraceae bacterium | reverse complement strand
CCCGCCGATGCCGCCGCGCGCGCCGCGGCACTGCCGGATGCGGACCTTGCACAGCTTGCCAAACGCGCTGACAAACTGCCGGTGGGTGGTGACGACGGACTGCTGGCGCTGATCGGCTTCGTGTTCCTGGTGCTCCTGCTGCTCGACTACCTCGGCGTCATACACGTCTTCAGCAACCACCACCGTTGATCGGCCCGGCCGCGCGCCTGTGCCTGGCCGCGCTGCTGCTTGGCCTCGCGGCCTGCAGCCGCCAACTGTTGCATGACTCCGGGGTTACGCGCCCTCGCGTCGAGATCAGCCGCACGCCTTTCTTTCCCCAGAGCGAACACCATTGCGGGCCTGCGGCGTTGGCGACGATCCTGGTGGCAGCCGGCGCCGATGCCACCCCAGAATCGCTGACGAAGGAAGTGTACCTCCCGGGGCGCAAGGGCAGCCTGCAGGCGGAACTGCTGGCGTCGACGCGCCGTCACCTGCGTGTCGCCTATGTGATCGATCCTACGCTTCAGGACCTGCTGGCCGAGCTGGAGCGTGAGCAGCCGGTGCTGGTGTTGCAGAACTTCGGCCTGCCTTTCCTGCCCCTGTGGCACTACGCCGTGGTCATCGGCTATGACCGCGAACGCGAGACCTTCCTGTTGCGCAGCGGTCGCCATGCGCACCAGGAGATTGCGGCCGTGCGCTTCCTCGGCACCTGGGGCCGCGCAGGGAATTGGGGCTTCATTGCACTGCAGCCCGGCGGGTTGCCCGCCGGCGCCACGGCGGCGCGTTTCCTCGAGGCCGTCGATGCGCTCGATACGCAGGGCGATCACCAGGCGGCCGCACCCTCGTACGAGCTGGCAGTGCAGCGCTGGCCGGCGGAGCCGCTCGCCTGGTTCGCACTGGGCAATAGCCGCTCGGCGCTGGGCCAGGGCAGCGCCGCCGAAGCCGCCTACCGCGAAGTGCTGCGCATGGCACCCGCTGACCTGCCGGCGCGCAACAACCTTGCGCTGCTGATGGCGCGACGCGGGTGCCGCACGGAGGCACTGGCGATGCTCCAGAGTGCGCGCACGGCGGCGGCCAATGGCCCTCTAGCGGCCGAGATTGCCGACAGCCTGCGCGAAATCCAGGCGCTCGCCACCCCGGCGACGCCCGCGGCTTCCTGCCCGTAACCTGTCGGAGTGGCCGATGCCTGATATCACCTTTGCGCAGGTCGCCGCCGCCGCCGAGCGTATCGCGGGCGTCGCGCTGCGAACGCCGGTGCTGACTTCACGGCAGGTCGACGAGCAGCTGGGTGCCCGCGTCTACTTCAAGTGCGAGAACTTCCAGCGCGCGGGCGCCTTCAAGTTCCGCGGCGCCTACAACACGCTGAGCCGTTTCTCTGCGGCACAGAAATCCGGCGGCGCCGTGGCCTTCTCGTCGGGCAACCACGCCCAGGCGGTGGCCCTGGCCGCCCGGTTGCTGGGCATGAAGGCCACGATCGTCATGCCGCGCGATGCGCCGCCGGTCAAGCGGACGGCGACCGAGGCGTACGGCGCGGAGGTGATTTCCTACGACCGCGAACGCGAGGATCGCGAGGCGATCGCCCGGCGTATCGTCGCCGAGCGCGGCGCGACCCTGGTGGTGCCCTTCGACAATGCCGACGTGATCGCGGGGCAGGGCACCGTGGCCAAGGAATTGCTGGAAGAAACAGGGCCGCTCGACTACCTGTTCGTCTGTGTCGGCGGCGGCGGCCTGCTCGCGGGCTGCGCCATCTCGGCGCAGGAGCTGTCGCCAGGCTGCCAGATCTACGGTGTCGAGCCGGAGGCCGGCAATGACGCGCAGCAATCGCTCCGCAGCGGCCACATCGTGCGTATCCCGGTGCCGCGTACCATCGCGGACGGCGCGCAGACGCCGTGCGTCGGTAATCTCACCTTTCCTGTTATGCAGCGGCTGGTCAGGGACATCGTGACCGTCAGCGACGATCAGCTGCGCACGCAGATGCGCTTTTTTGCCGAACGCATGAAGATCGTCGTCGAGCCCACGGGCTGCCTGGCCGCCGCGGCCGTGATGAACCAGGTTATCCCGGTACGCGCAGGGCGGGTGGGTGTCATCATCAGCGGCGGCAACGTGGACCTGGCGCAGTTCGCCGCCAGCGCCTGAGGCGCCTGCAGCGTCCTCAGCCGAGCAGGGGGTCGTCCTTCGGCAGCTGGTGGGCATACCAGGTCGCGAGCCGATGGCGGATGGTCTTTTCAGCCACCTGCTCTTCAGGCATGGGCTGTATTTTCTTGTCATGCACGAGCAGACGGTATACATAGAGAGCCTTGGCGCTCGCTGAATCCGTCGGTTCAAAGACCACGGCGCCGCGTTTGACGGCGTAGGCGACACCCGCCGCCAGCGCCGCCTTGTACAGCTCGGCCTCGTGCTTGAGTTTCTTCATCGCGCTTCCCGGGGCACAGACGACTGACTTCGGAGTATAAGTCTACGATATGGCCAGGATTGCCACAGAATGAGCCGCGCATTCGTCAAGGATTCGGACCAGGACACGGACACCCTGCCCGAGCGGGCCATCAGCACGCATCCGAACCTGGTCACTGCGCGCGGCCTGGCGTTGCTCGAGGCCCGGGTGCACGAACTGGAAACGGAACGCAGCGCCGCGAGGGCGGCGTCGGACACGGCGGCATTGGCGCGCGTCGCACGTGACCTGCGGTATTTCCAGGCACGCAAGGACAGCGCCCGCCTCGTCAAGGCCGCGCCTCACCCTGGACAGGTGCGCTTTGGCGCGCGCGCGCGGCTGCAGCTCAGCGACGGCACCGAGCGCACCTTTCAGCTGGTCGGGGAGGATGAGGCCGATCCCGCGGCCGGCCTGATCAGTTATGTCTCACCACTGGCGGGACTCTTAATGGGCAAGAGTGTGGGCGACAAGGTGGCGTTCGGCGCCCAGACCGCCGAAATCATCGCCCTGGACTGCTGACTCAGGCGGCGACCGGGATCGGACGGCCGAGCATCTTCTCGATCGCCCGCAGGCGCTCGCGCTCGTCGCGGCTCACCAGCGACACGGCTTCACCCGTGCGACCGGCCCGGCCCGTACGGCCGATGCGATGCACGTAGTCTTCCGGCACGTGCGGCAGCTCGAAATTCACCACGTGCGGCAGCTCGGTGATATCCAGCCCGCGCGCGGCAATGTCGGTCGCCACCAGCACCTGGATGCGCCCCTGCTTGAAGTCCTCGAGCGCCCGTGTGCGCGCGCCCTGCGATTTGTTGCCGTGTATCGCCGCGCAGCGCAGGCCGTCGCGCTCCAGGCGCTCGGCCAGGCGATTGGCGCCGTGCTTGGTGCGTGTGAACACCAGGCTCTGGCGGCCACGGCCGTCGCTGATGATGCGCGACAGGAGCGGATGCTTGTTGGCGGTGTCAACGTGATAGACGCGATGATCAACCAGGTCTATCGGCGCATTGCGCGGCGCGACGTCGATGGTCTGCGGGTCGCGCAGGATGCCGCGCGCCAATTCGCGTATCTCGTTGGAGAACGTCGCCGAGAACAGCAGGTTCTGCCGCTGTTTGGGCAGCGCCGCAATCAGCCTGCGGATCGGGCGGATGAATCCCATGTCGAGCATGCGATCGGCCTCATCCAGCACCAGCACTTCGATGCGCGACAGATCGACGAGCTTCATCTGCAGGTGATCAAGCAGCCGGCCGGGCGTGGCGATGACGATGTCGACGCCCCGTGCGAGAGCCTGGACCTGGGGTTTCGGGCTGACGCCGCCGAAGATCAGCACCGTGTGCTGGGCGACATGCCGGCCGTAGTCCTGGAAGGCCTCGGCGACCTGCGCGGCCAGCTCCCGGGTCGGCACAAGCACGAGCACGCGCGGTGCGCGCGCTCCGCGCGGCGCCGGCTGTGTCTCGTGCAGGCGATGCAGCAGCGGCAGCGCAAAGGCAGCGGTCTTGCCGGTGCCGGTCTGGGCCGCCGCCTGCAGGTCGCGCCCTGCGAGCACGACCGGGATGGCGCGCTCCTGGATCGGGGTGGCCACGCTGTAGCCGGCGTCGCCGACGGCGCGCAGCAGTGAGGGATGCAGATTGAACGTTTCAAAAGACAATGAATTACTCCAAGGATGCCCGGAGCGCGAACCGCACTGTCGGTACGGGCAAAAAATCAACACCATGAAGGATCCTGCGCCAGTCAGACGGCACTATGGCCGCCTGGCGTAGAAGGTTTGCAGGAGGGGCAGATTGGTCCCGAACGGGACTCAGTAGAACCTCGGCACGCGGGACCGACGCCCGCGTATTCGACAAACTCGGGCGCACTCTACAGCAAGCCAGCGCCTGGAGCGAGCACCAATTTCACAAAATCCGCCGCGGATCGCTGAATGCCTGCGCCGCAGACCTCTGCAAGCTCTACAGGCCTTCAGGCGCCGCGATGCCGGCGTGGTAGGTCGAATAGACGATGATGCTCGCGTGCAGGCCGGCGAGGTGCTGGTCGAGCAGCGGGCGCACATCAATCCAGGCGAGCGCGCCGGCACCGGTCGCGAGCCGCGGCAACGCCATGCTCGGCCAGTGCTCCGCCTCGGCGAGCTTGTGCAGCGCCTTGAGCGAGTGGGCGACGTGTTGCAGGCTGGCGCGGCCGGGACGGCCCCCATGGGGTGGCGCCGCGTCCTGCGTAAACAGGCTGACAATGGGGCGGCCGTCGGCCGCCATCCAGGCCCACAGTCCACCGGGGTCCGGGGATTGCGTCTTGCAGTAGTGGCGGAAATCCTTGTACATCGCGGGCCACGTCTCCCGCAGCTTCAGGGCGAGCCCCTGATGAAAATCATCGCCGGGGCTGACGCCGTGGACGATCACGTGCGCGCGCGAGAGCAGCAGATCGCCGGCCACTTCGCGAATCATGCGCGCATCAGGCTGGATTCAGAAAGCTTGCGGTGGTGCGCGCCCGCAGCTCATCGAGCTTGACGCCCGGCGCCATCTCGAGCAGCTGGAAGGGCGAGCGGCGATCAGCCCTGGAGAAGATGGCCAGATCCGTGATCAACTTGTCGACCACGTTGGTGCCGGTGAGCGGCAGCTCGCAGCGCGGCTTGAACTTGGCGGAGCCATCCTTGGAGTTGTGTTCCATCACGACGACGACGCGCTTGACGCCCGCGACCAGGTCCATCGCACCGCCCATGCCCTTGACTACCTTCCCCGGAATCAGCCAGTTGGCCAGGTCGCCGTTTTCGCCCACTTCCATGGCACCGAGCACCGACAGGTCGATGTGGCCGCCGCGGATCATGCCGAAGCTGTCGGCCGAGGAGAAATAGGAGGAGCTGGGCAGCTCGGTGATGGTCTGCTTGCCGGCATTGATCAGATCGGCGTCTTCCTCACCCTCGTAGGGGAAGGGGCCCATGCCGAGCATGCCGTTCTCGGACTGCAGCACGACGCGCATCCGGGCGGGGATGTAGTTCGCCACCAGCGTCGGGATGCCGATGCCGAGATTGACGTAGTAGCCATCGCGCAACTCGGCGGCGGCGCGCGCGGCGATCTCATCGCGCGACCAGGCCATCAGGAGCCTCCCGCGGCAGGCCGCTTGCGGGTGGTCCGATTCTCGATCTGCCGGCGATAAGCCGGACCCTGGATGATCCGCTGGACGAAAATGCCCGGGGTATGAATCTGGTCCGGATCGAGCTCGCCGGGCTCGACGAGTTTCTCGACCTCGGCGACGGTCACGCGCCCGGCGCTCGCCATCATCGGATTGAAATTTCGCGCGGTCTTGCGGTAGATGAGATTCCCCTCGGTATCGCCCCGCCAGGCCTTGACGATGGCCAGGTCCGCCACCAGTCCGGTCTCGAGCACGTAGGTCGCGCCATCGACGACCCGCTGCTCCTTGCCCTCTGCGACCAGCGTGCCGGCACCGGTGCGCGTATAGAAGCCCCAGATCCCCGCACCGCCGGCGCGAATCCGCTCGGCCAGCGTGCCCTGCGGGTTGAACTCCAGCTCCAGCTCTCCGGACAGGTACTGGCGTTCGAACTCCTTGTTCTCCCCGACATAGGAAGAAATCATCTTGCGGATCTGGCGGGTCCGAAGCAGCATCCCGAGGCCGTATTCGTCGACGCCCGCGTTGTTGGACACGACCGTGAGGCCTTTGACCCCCGAGTCGCGCAGGGCGACGATCAGATTCTCGGCGATGCCGCACAGGCCGAAACCGCCCGACATGACCGTGATGTTGTCGCGCACGACGCCAGCCAGCGCGCTCGCGGCAGTGGCGTAGACCTTGGGGCCGGTCGGCAGGCTCATGGGGCGGGGATTATCGCATCAGCTCTGCTGGCACGCTAAGTCACCGCTCCGGCCAGGCACGGTGCCGGCGTACACCGCGCAGGCGGGCAGCGCATCGATGTCGAGGGTCGCGCACAGCGTGCCGAGCGACACGAGCTCGTGGCCCTGCGCGGTCCAGCCGCGCAGGAGCCGCTCCAGCACCGGGAGCAGCTTCATGCCCTCGAGCTAGGCGTGCAGCGTGAAGACCTGCGGCGGTCCGATGACCCGGCGGGTGCGCTGCAGGTAGGTCTCGTGCACATTGGCAGCCGTCTGGCCATCGAGCCCGATGAGCTCATCCAGCGTCGGCAGGGTGGTCGGCAATTGCGGTACGCGGCCCCGGCGGCCATCGATGATCGGCACGAACGCACCGGTGCCGCGCGTATCGGAGGCGTAGGCAAAACCGAGCTCTTCCTCGAGCGCCAGGGCCGCGGCGTTCATCTGCCAGCCGGCGGCGCCGTGCACGCGCGGGGCGGTCGCGAAGACCGCGCTGAAACGCTCCACCGCGAGGCGCATCTGGCGGGCCGTCCAGGCGGCATCGCGTTGCATGAGCAGATCCTGCCAGGCGACGTGATCGTAGCAGTGCACGCCCACTTCGAAGCCGGCGTCGCGCACCTGGCGCATCTGGGGTCCCGCGCGGCGGCCGATGTCCGGGCCGGGCAGCAGCGTGCCGTACAGCAGCGTGCGCAGGCCGTAATGCTCCAGCACGGAGGTGCGTGATACCTTGCTGAGGAATCCGCGGCGAAAGACGCGACGGATGGCGCGACCCGTGTGATCCGGCCCCAGGCTGAACAGGAAGGTCGCCCCCGCCCCGGCGCCCTGCAGGGCGCGCACCAGCGCCGGCACGCCCACGCGCGTACCGCGGAGCGTATCGACGTCGACTTTGAGTGCGATCTGCATGCAGTCCGGCGCGGCGGGCCCGCACCCGAGCGGGATTCAGTCCAGCAGGTGCGAGGCCTGCGGGAGCTGTCCGCGATAGGCCTCGAAGATCTGCTGCAGGGCCTCACGCATGGTGATGCGCGGCTCCCAGCCCAGTTCAGCGCGCGTGTTGTCGATCTTCGGCACGCGATTGGAGACGTCCTGGTAGCCCTTGCCGTAATACTCGCCCGCGGTGGTGTCGATGAGTTTCACCTTCGCCGCGTTCACCCGGTACTCGGGAATCTCCGCGGCCAGCTGCAGCATCTGCTCGGCCAGCTCGCGCACGGAGAAATTGTTGGCGGGATTGCCGACATTGAAGATCTTGCGCGTGGCGCAGCCATTGCGGTTCTCGATTATCTTCATCAGCGCATTGATGCCATCGCCGATGCCGGTGAAGCAGCGCTTCTGGCCGCCGCCGTCCACGAGCTTGATCGGCTCACCGCGCACGATGTGCCCGAGGAACTGCGTGATGACGCGCGAACTGCCCTCCTTGGCGGAGTGCAGGTTGTCGAGGCCCGCGCCGACCCAGTTGAAGGGGCGGAACAGCGTGTAGTCGAGCTTGCCCTCCGAGCCGTACGCGTAGATGACGCGGTCCATGAGCTGCTTGGAGCAGGCGTAAATCCAGCGCTGCTTCTCGATGGGCCCGTAGACCAGCTCGGAGCTGGCCGGATCGAAGGCACTGTCGCGGCACATGCCGTAAACCTCGGAGGTCGAGGGGAACAGCACGCGCTTACCATGCCGCACGCACTGCCGGATGATGGGCAGGTTGGCCTCGAAGTCGAGCTCGAATACGCGCAGCGGCTCGCGCACGTAGGTCGCGGGCGTCGCGATCGCCACCAGCGGCAGCACCACGTCGCACTTGCGGATGTGGTACTCGATCCACTCCTTGTTGATCGTGATGTCGCCTTCGAAGAACTTCATGCGCGGGTTGGCGAGCAGCGGTTCGATGCGATCGAAGTTCATGTCCATGCCGAACACGCTCCAGTCGCTGTCCTTGAGGATGCGCGCCGAGAGGTGATGGCCGATGAAGCCGTTCACGCCCAGGATCAGTACTTTGGTAGTCATGGCTCGTCCGTCGATTTTCGAATGGTTATGGCTGACCGCCCGCGAGCGGCAATGCCTCCAGGCCGAAGCGCGCACGAAACGCTTTCGCGTCGCGTATCGCGCCGTCCAGCTCGAACTCGAGCAACCGCAGGGCCCCGTCGGGACACAGCGCCCGCAATTCACCGTCGATCCAGCGCAGCTCCGGGCTTGCGGCGCGCGGGCCCTCGGCGGTGAGGGAGCGCAGCACCCGCAGCGGCAGGCCGCCCGCCTGCGCATAGGCCCCGGGATAGGGCGGCGCTACGGCGCGGACCAGATTGTGCACGGCGGTGACCCCCAGGCGCCAGTCTATCGCGCCGTCGGCGCGGGTGCGTCGCCCGAAATAGCTGGCCTGGGCGGGATCCTGGGGGTGCAGTACCGCCGTGCCATCCAGGAGCGCCGGCAAGGCGCCATGCAGGGTCAGTTCCGCGGCCACGCACACCTTGCGAAACACCTCGATGGCCGTGTCATCCGGCAGGATCGGCACTTCCCGCGCGGCGACGATCGCGCCGGCGTCGGGCCTGGCTGTCATGGCGTGCAGCGTCGCGCCGGTCCGGGTCGCGCCGCGCAGCACCGCCCAGTTGACCGGCACGCGGCCGCGAAACTGCGGCAGCAGGGAGCCGTGCATGTTGTAGGCGCCGCGCGGCGCGAGCGCCAGCAGCTCGGGCCCAAGCAGCTCGCGGTAATAGAAGGAGAACAGGAAATCCGGCCGGATCTCGGCCACTCGCGCCAGGAATTCGGGACTATTGGGATTCGCGGGCGTCGTCACTTCCAGGCCGTGCCAGCGCGCATGGCGCGCCACGCTGTCGAACCAGATTTCTTCCCCGGTCGAATCCTCGTGGGTCACGACCAGCGGCACCTCGAGGCCCTGCGCCAGCAGCACGCGCAGGCAGCGCACGCCCACGTCGTGGTAGGCGAAGACGACCGCGCGCGTCACGAGGAGTCTGGCTGCTGTTCGAGCACCGCCTCGACGATGAAACGCGGCCGCCGGCGTACTTCTTCGTAGATGCGGCCGATGTATTCGCCCAGCAGTCCCAGTCCGAAGAGGGTGACACCGATCAGCAGGAAGGCGATGGCGAACAGCGTGAACACCCCCTGCTCGGCCGGATCGGCGCCATAGACCAGGCGCCGCACGACCAGCCCCATGCCGAAGAGCACGGACAGCACCGATACGGCGAAGCCCAGCGCGGAGAACATCTGCATTGGCACGATCGAGAAACCGGTCATCAGGTCGAAGTTCAGCTTCAGCAGCTGGTACACGGAATATTTCGATTCCCCGCCGCTGCGCTCCTCATGGCGCACCATGATCTCGGTCGGCCGGCCGGAGAAGGTATAGGCGAGCGCCGGCACGAAGGTATTGTTCTCCGTGCACTGGTTGATCGCATCGACGATGCTGCGCGCGTAACCGCGAAACATGCAGCCGTGATCGGTGATGCGGATGCGGGTGGTGCGCTCGCGCAGCATGTTGATGAAGCGCGAGGCCCAGCGGCGCCAGGCGACGTCCTGGCGCCGCTGGCGGATGGTGCCGACGTAATCGTGGCCGGCGTCGAGCTCATCGACTACGCGCACGATCTCCTCGGGCGGATTCTGCAGATCGGCGTCGAGCGTGATCAGGTAGCGGCCGCGCGCATAGGCGAAGCCGGCCAGGATGGCGCGGTGCTGTCCGAAGTTCGCCGCGAACAGCACCACCCGCGTAACGTCGGGCCGCCGCTCGAATTGCTGCCGCAGAATCGCCGCCGAGCGGTCGCGGCTCCCGTCGTTGACGAAGATGACCTCGTAACTGCGCTCCAGCGCATCGAGCGCCGGATATAGCCGCGCGAACAGCGGCGGCAATGCAGCCTCCTCGTTGTAGACCGGGATGACCAGCGAGATCTCCGGCATCCGGCCGCTCATGCGCGCCTCGCCCCAGCTGCCGCGTGCGCCCCCGTGGCGGCCGCCAGCGCCGCCGGGAGCGCCGCCAGCACGCGATCGACGTCGCCGTCCTGCATGGCCGGAAACATCGGCAGGCTGACGATGCTGCCGCCGATGCGCTCGGCCATGGGGAAATCGCCGGGACCATGGCCCATGCGGCGAAACAGCGTGAACAGATGCATCGCCGGGTAGTGCACCCCGATGCCGATGCCGGCCGCGCGCATTTCCCTGATGAACACGCCGCGCTCGGCCTCCTTGGGCAGCAGCAGCTGGAACATGTGCCAGTTCGACTGCGCGTAGTCCTCGGGCGGCAACTGGCAGCCGAGTGTGCGATCGATGCCGGCGAAATAGCGACGCGCCAGTGCGCGCCGGCGCGCCGTGAACGCCGCCAGGTGCGGGAGCTGGCCCAAGCCGATGCAGGCGGCGATGTCGGTCAGGTTGTGCTTGCCGCCCGCGAGCGTGACATCCATCCCCTCCCAGCTGTCACCGCGCCGCAGCGCGCCCTGCAGGCGCCACAGTTCGCAGCGCCGCGCCTCCTCCTCGTCGTTGAGCACCAGGCAGCCGCCCTCCGCGCTGGTGACGTTCTTGTTGGCGTGAAAGCTGATGGAGACCAGATCACCGCAGCTGCCGATCATGCGGCCGGCCCAGTTGGCACCCATCGATTGCGCGGCATCCTCGATGACCCGCAAGCGTCGCGCCGTCGCAATGCTGTACAGGCGATCGCGATCGACCGGGAGTCCGGCAAGGTCGACCGGCATGATTGCGCGGGTGCGCGGCGTGATCGCGGCTTCGATGAGCTCCAGATCGATATTGCGCGTGTGCGGATCGCAATCGACGAAAACGGGACGCGCGCCGGCGCGCAGCACCACGTTCGCCGTGGCGACCCACGACAGCGGCGTGGTGATGACCTCGTCGTCCGCGCCGACGCCGGCCAGCGCGAGTGCGATCTCCATCGCACCGGTGGCGGAGCTCAGCGCGCGCACCGGCCGGCCCCCGAACAGCGCCGAGAGCTGCGCCTCGAACTCACGCACCTTCGGCCCACTGGTGATCCATCCGGAACGCAGGACCTCGCCCACTCCGGCGATGGTCGCCTCGTCGATCGAGGGCCGCGTGAGGGGCAGAAACGGACTCGTCGCCATGGAACTCAGCTGCCGCCGGAGCTGCGCGCCACCAGCCACACTCCGAGCAGGATGATGCCGATGCCGGCGATGCGGGCGCCGCTTAAGGTTTCACCGAACAGCCACCACGCCGCCACCGCATTGACGACGTAACCGACCGACAGCATCGGATAGGCGACGCTGACTTCGACGCGCGCCAGCGCCAGGATCCAGACCACCACACTCAGGGCATAGCAGCCGAGTCCGGCGATGATCGGCGGGCTGAACGCCAGTCTTCCGGCGATGGCCAGCGCA
Source organism: Steroidobacteraceae bacterium (assembly GCA_036394255.1). GTDB lineage: Bacteria > Pseudomonadota > Gammaproteobacteria > Steroidobacterales > Steroidobacteraceae > FEN-1191. The sequence goes on along the minus strand of DASWFL010000241.1, from coordinate 11,276 downwards.
TTGCCGGCCCGCAGCTCCAGGTCAGCGAGCGAGCCGGCCCCGGCCTTGAGGAACAGCTGGGCGATGGCATTGAGCAGCACCCCCGAAAGCACCAGCGCAAGTTGTGGACCCTTCATTTCCGGACTACCGCTACCAGGGACGGCGCAGTGTATATCACGCGCATCGGCAGTCCCATCCGGCGCAGCTCCGGGTAACTTTCGGCACGAATGACGGCCAGCGCCTGCGTCTCGCCCTGCCAGCGGAGCGCAAACTGCCCCAGATCGGGGATCCAGCGCTCCGGTTCCTGCCGCAGGCCGAAATCCAGTTCGCCGCGGTAGCCGACCAGCGTGCAGGGACGCTTGAGATAGAAGGGTATCGACTGTTCGTAGTCATCGACACAGTACAGCGTGGTGCCGGCCTGCACTTGCGCCGCGGCGGCCGCGATCAGTGCTTCCAGCCCTCGCTGGCCCGGCATCTGCTTCGCGGCCGGCAGCAGCACGGTGAGCAGGGCGAGGCTCCCCAGCGTTGCCGTCGCGGCGCTGGCCACGACGCCGCGCCGGGGGGCGAGCCACGCCGCCACCGCGGTCAGCAAGGCCGCGAGCAGAAATCCGCCGGCGATGGCCGGCCCCGCCGGCCCCGAAGCGATATCGAGCCGGGCAGCCATCCCGGGCTCGCGCCACAGCACCAGGACGGACAGGCCCAGGAGCAGCCAGAAAGCGCCGCCGATCAGCAGGGCGCGCCGCACCACGGGGGCTCCGAGCGCCGCGAGGCTGCGCCCCGCGAGCAGCGCCAGCGCCGGGAACAGCGGCAGGATGTAGGGCACGAGCTTCGATTGCGAGAGGCTGAAAAACACCAGACCGAAAATCAGCCAGATCGCCAGCAGCAGGCTCGGACCGTGCCCGCTGCGGCAGTCCCGCCAGCCGCAGCGCGCGAGCGCGGGCAGCAGCGGTGTCCAGGGCATGAAGCCGAGCAGCAGCACCGGGATGAAGAACCAGTCTGGTTCATAGCGCTGATGCACGCGCGTCAGGAAGCGGGTGAAGTGTTCGTGCACAAAGAAGAACTGCGCGAAGCCCGGATTGCGCCGCTCGACGAGCAGCACCCAGGGCAGGGCGATAACGGCCAGGGCGAGCAGCGTCCACCAGGGGCGCGCACGCAGGATCAAGGCCCAGTCCCGCCGCAGCAGCAGATACAGCAGCGCGACGGCGCCGGGAATCAGGATACCGACCAGGCCCTTGGCCAGGAAGGCCAGCGTGACGCCGAGAGCCAGCAGCAAGGCGCCGAGCCTGTCGTCCGCCTCCTTACGCTCCGGCTGCACCAGCAGGAGCAGGCCGCAGAGCGCCAGTTCAAGGGTGGCCGTCAGGCCCATGTCGAGGGTGAGAATCCGGGCCAGGCCCAGATACAGCAGCGCGCCGGCCTGCACCAGGGCCGCCAGCGTCCCCGCGGCCGCTCCGTAAAGCCGGCTGCCGATCCATCCGGTCAGCAGCAGGCCCAGGAACCCGGTGAGTGCCGCCCACAGGCGCGCGCTCCATTCACTTTCACCGAAGGCCTGATAAGCGGCGGCTGTGGCCCAGTATTGCAGCGGAGGCTTTTCAAAATACCGGAGCGCATCCAGGCGCGGTGTCACCCAGTCCCCGCTGGCGGCCATCTCCCGCGCAATTTCGGCGTACCGGCCCTCATCGGGATTGAACAGGCGGTAGGAGCCCAGCGGCAGGAACCAGAACACCATCGCGCCGAGGAGCGCTGCCAGTCGTAGTCGCGGGGACATCCGCGCATCCTACCCGCGCAAACACGGCCCTGCCCGCCTACCTCGGCGTCGGGCCGGCGGGCCGCACTAGCCGCCCAACAGGCCTTTCAGCTTGTCCTGCAGCTTGTCCTTCAGTTTCTGCTTGAGCTCCTCTTTCTTCTTGTCGAGCTCCTCCTGCACCCGCGCCTTGACGAGGCCGTTGACATCCGGCCGCACTTTCGGCGCGCCAAACGTGCCCGAGATCAGCACGGGCAACTTCAGGCCGACCAGATCATGCTCATCGGTGGCGGAGCTCCCCTCTTCGGGGATGTTCAGGACCAGCACGTCGAGATGGTAGTCGAGCGTGCCGGCGGCGATATCCGCCGACCCGCGGCCCTTCACCTGCAGGTACTGCAGCGCGGCGATCAGGTCTTCATTGCTCAGCACCCCGTTGCTGATCCGGCCGGTGGCGGAAAATGCGGTGAAGGGCGTACGCTCCGGACCGCTGCGCGCGGGAATGGGCTGCTGCTTGAGCAGCGCGCGGGCGCGCCGGATTTCGTACCAGAGATCCGCGCCTTCCAGGGCGCCATTGTCGACGTGAAATTCCACAGTACCGGTGAGCGTACGCAGCAGGGCCGCGGAATCCGCGCCCGTGCCGGCGGCCTTGATCGCCGCATTGCCGCGCCCCGAAACGCGCCTGGTCTCGAACATATCGCTGAACAGCGGCGCAAAATCCACGCCGGTGACATGTTCGTCGAAGCTGACGCGCGGCAGTTTGCCCGAGGCATCGACCGTGACGTCGCCGTGATACTGCCCGCCGTACATCTGGGCCTCGGAGGGAAAGATGCGCAGGCGTCCACCGGCAGCATTGATGCCCAGGTGCAGGCGGCTGTATTGAATGCCGGCAAACACCGCCTCGCGCACGGCCAGCGTCCCGTGTACGTCGAGGCTGCGGATCAGCGCCACCGGGATCGGCAGGGCCGTCGCCCTCGTGGCTGTCGTCCTGCCGCCCCCAGCCGCTGCCGGGGACGCGGCCGGAGCGGCCGGCGCGAGATAGCGATCGGCATTGATGCGATCGAGATCCAGGTCGAAGGCCAGCGCCATGCGGTCGAGATCCGCGATGCCGCCGTGACCGTTGGCGGTGGTGTCGTCGAAGCGCAGTTTCAGGTCATTGAGCAGCACTGCATGGCTGCTGGCTGCGAGCTGGCCGTCCAGTCCGATGCGTCCGAAGGCGGCGGCGTCGCGCGTCACCGGCAGGCTGATATCGAGACTGCGCAGCAGCTCACGCAGTGAAACATCCGCCAGATGCAGTGGCCCGGTGATCCGGGGCGCATCCAGGATCGCTGTGCCTCTGAGCGCGCCCGTCAGCCGCGCACCCGCCACACCCATGTCCAGGCCCGGCAGCTCGAGCGTCTGCGCGGCAAGGTCAGCATCGATGCGCTCGAAGCGCAGCTGCACGGGCAGTCCGGCCGCCGGAAGGCCCTTGCCCTTGAGCTGAAGGGCGAACACGGGCGAGGCCAGCTGGTAGCGCGATGCTGCGGAGTTCACCGTCGCACGGCCGCTGACCCTCAGGGCCACACTCAGTGATTTGCCCTCTTCAACGGTGCCGGACAACTGCAGGTCAAAGGCCTTGCCGGGCGCCAGTGGCCCGCTCGACACATTGAGCTCGTGGACCCCGATTTCCGTGCCCGCACTGCGATCGACGTAAAGCACCGTACCGCGGTTGATCTGCACTCCGGCCACCGATAGGGAAGACAGCGCGCCCCCTTCACTCTTTGCGGCCGGCGCCGTGCTCTTCCCACCCAGGTCCGCCCAGTTGCTACGACCCGAGGCGTCGACGGCCAGACGGATCGTCGGCGCATCGAGCCGAACGGCAGCGACTTCGACCTTGCGATGCAGCAGCGGCAGGAGCTTCAGTCCCAGGCGCGCGTGCTCGATCTCCACCATCGGTTCGGTCCCGAATCCGGCCGCGTTGCCCAGAACCGCCCGCCCCGTCTCGATGGCCACCCAGGGAAACAGCTTGAGGCTGAGCTCACCGGGCAGCTCCAGTTCGCGGCCGGTCTGCTCATGCACCAGGCGTTGCAGTTCCGCCTTGTGGGAGTTGGGATCGAAGAACAGGACCAGATATACCGCGGCGGCCAGCACCAGCAGCAGCAATACACCCAGCCCCAGCAGCGCAAAACGGACGATTCGCATGAGTTTCACTCCGGCCTGCGGGCGATTTTACCCGCAAGTCGCCGGGGCGGGCTTGTCAGGGCGCGCCGGCGCTGCGATCCTCGCCCCAATGGCGAAGATCATCGTCAAGCATTTTCGCCAGATCGCGGTCTGGCCGGTGCAGCTCATGCCGGTCCGGCCCGGCCAGCAGGTGCAACGCCACTGGGAGCAGCTGGATGCGGCCGGTGCTTCCGGCGCCTGGCGTGCAGTCAATGACTCCGGTGCGGGCAGCTCCGGCAACTTCAGCAAGCGCCACTACAAGGAATTTGTCACCTTCCTGCCCTACGTGCGCCGGTTCCTGTATGGCTCGGCGGCGGGCCAGGAGGCCGCGACCGCGCGGACGGACTGCAGTATCCACCGCTATGAGCGCGACGACGTGCAGCGGGTGCGCGTCATCTCGAGCCAGGGCAGCCCGGCGATCGAACTGGAAGTCGGGCGCATCGAGCTGCTGTTCTTCCTGGATGCGGATATCGCGCTGCTGGTATTCGAGATGCACGCGTCGGACCTGCCCTTGGAGCTGGCCCAGGACGTGTTGTTCCGCTTCGCCCGCGCCTACCCCGGCTTCTGGGACGAATGCGGCGACGGCGGCAACTGCCCGCACCTGGTGGAACTGTGCGACGCGCAGGGAAAGGTGCTCGCTGCCTCAGATTATGGCGACACCGCCCACTACCTGGGCTTCATCGCCCAGCATCGCGTCGCGGCGATCGCCTCGCACTGGGAATTCCTGCTGCAACCGCTCCTGCTCGAGCGCCCCGGAGCCGTGGCGCCACTCCGTTACCGGCAGCTGGAGTACTACCGCATGCCCGTCATGGCCTACCTCGCCTGCGACGACCCGCACCAGCTGACGCGCGCGCAGTTCGTGCGGCTCGGCCTGGTGACCGGCCCGGGAGGGGAGGACGACCTGCCCTACTCGGCCGCCACGCTCCAGGATTTCGAACGGGAATATTGCAACGACAGTTTCTGGGGCCGCAGCGGCGGCCATGCCCGCGCCGACACCCGCATCATCGTCACCGACGCCGCGCTGATCTTCGTGGGCAGTCACGGCGACCGCTTTTTCTCCGGCCCGGAGACCGGGCTGCTCTCGCAGTTCCGCGGGCAGTTTCTCTGGCTGTTCCTGATCGCACACTTCCACAAGGCGGCCTTGCTGTCGATGTCCGATGAGCTGGCGGTGGCGATGAATCGGCTGACGGTCGGCGTTCCGGATTCGGTCCGCGCCTTCAAGCGCACGATCCGCCAGATGATGGAAGTGTTCCTGCGCTTCACGCATCGCTACTGGTTCCATGAAATCTCCAACCAGGGCGTGGCGCGTGACGTCTTTGCGCGGCTCCGGCGCCAGCTCGCCACCGCGGAGATCTATCACGAGGTGCGCAGCGAGGTGGTCGACATGAACAGCTACCTGGACTCCGACAGCCTCCGCCGGCAGGCGAACACGGTGCTGCGCCTCACCGTGGTCACCATCTTCGGACTGATCGGCACCGTCGCGACCGGCGTCCTGGGCATGAACCTGCTCGATGAGACCGGATCGCCATTTGGCCGGCGGATCCTGATCTTCCTCGTCACGGTGGCACTGACGCTGGCCGTGACCGTCTACACCATCACCCGCTCGAAACGACTCGCCGATTTTCTCGACGTGCTTTCGGACGAACGCGTCGGCTGGGACGAAAAATGGCGCAGCCTGCGGGTGGCGCTGCTGCCGGCGCGCAGCGGCCCGTCTACGCGCCGATAAAATCGGCCTTGACGAGGCCCAGGCCGTTATGGCGCAGGATGGCGTAGGCCATCGTGCAATGGAAATAGAAGTTCGGCAGCGCATAATCGGTCAGGTAGGCCTGGCCCTTGAACTCCAGTTCCCGCGGGCCCGCCTTGAGGCGGATGTGCCGCTCCTCCGAGCCGTCGATCTGGGCCGCGCCGATCGTGGCGATGTAGGCGCGGGTCCTGGAGATGCGCGCCTGCAGTTCCGCAAAGCTGCGTTCGTTGTCTGCGAAACTGGGCGGCTCCAGGCCGGCGAGACGGGCGCAGGTGCCCTTGCCAAAATCGCAGGCGATCTGCAGCTGGCGCGTGAATGGAAACATGTCCGGTGCGAGTCGCGCGGCGAGCAGCACCGCCGGGTCGATCTTGCGGGTTGCGGCCCAGTCCTCGGCCTTGGCGAGGATGGCGGCGAGGTTGCCCAGCATCGTGTCGAACACGGGAGCCGAAACCTGGTACATGGAAATGGTCATTGAAACTCCCAAAGTATCCTGAGCCGGAGACTCTAGAATAGCGCAATGGAGATCTACAAAGCGTTCCGCATCGAGGCCGCGCATCGCCTGCCCAACGTGCCGGCGGAGCACAAGTGTGCCCGCCTCCACGGTCACTCCTTTGTCATCGGCGTTTACGTGGCCGGCCCGGTAGCCGCCCACACCGGCTGGGTGTGCGACTTTGCCGACCTCGGCGCCGCGATGCAGGACACCCTCGAGACCCTCGACCACCGCTACCTCAACGACATCGCCGGACTCGAGAACCCGACCAGCGAGGTGCTGGCGATGTGGGTCTGGCGCAGGCTCCAGCCGCGGCTCGCCGGCTTGTCGCGTGTCGTCATACATGAAACCTGTACCAGTGGCTGCGAATATCGCGGACCCTAGAGCCGGCGCGCGCAAGCTGGCGCCGCTCGCGGCGCTGGGGCCCTTCGTCCGGCCGCACCGCAGGCTGATCATCCTGGCGCTGCTCGCACTGGGCGTGGCGGCCGGCGCCTCGCTGCTGCTGCCGATTGCAGCGCGCCAGGTGATCGATCGCGGCTTCAACGCCGGTGAATCCGCGCACATCGGCCGATATTTCCTGGGTCTGCTCGCGGTGACGGCGGTGATGGGCCTCGCTTCGGCGACACGCTACTACCTGGTGACCTGGATCGGCGAGCGCGTCGTGGCCGACGTGCGTGAGAAGGTATTCAGCCACGTGCTGGCCCTGTCGGCCGAGTTCTTCGAGAGCGCCCGTACCGGCGAGCTGCTCTCGCGCCTGACTGGCGACACCACGCTGGTGCAGACCGTGGTCGGCTCCTCGGCCTCCTTCGCCCTGCGCAGCATCGTCATGGGCATCGGCGCCTTCCTCATGATGGCCGTGACCAGTCCCAAGCTCACGGCACTGGCTTTCCTGAGCGTGCCCGTAGTGCTGATATCCATCATTCTCATGGGCCGGCGCGTGCGTGGGCTGTCGCGCGCCGCGCAGGATCGCATCGCGGAGACTTCGGCGCTCGCAAGCGAGGTGCTCGGCGCGATACCTACCGTGCAGGCCTATACGCACGAGAGCGTGGACCGGGAGCGCTTCGCCGCCGCGACCGAACTGGCCTTCGCCACGGGCATCCGCCGCACCCGGGTGCGCGCGGCGATGACGGCCGCCGTATTCATGCTGGTCGGCAGCTGCATCGTGCTGGTGCTGTGGATCGGGGCGAAGGACGTGCTGGGGGCGCGCATGAGCGGCGGCCAGCTGGGGCAATTCGTGCTCTACGCCGTGATTCTTGCCAGCTCGGTGGGCGCGCTCAGCGAGCTGTGGGGTGAGGTCCAGCGCGCCGCCGGCGCCACCGAACGCCTGATGGAGATTCTCGTCACCGAGCCGGTGATCCGCGCACCACCGGCCCCGGCGCAACTGCGGCGGCCGGTGCAGGGACGCATCGAGTTCGCGGACGTCACTTTCAGCTACCCGACGCGCCCCGATCACGCCGCACTGGCGCAATTCCAGTTGCAGGTGGTTCCCGGCGAGGCCGTGGCGCTGGTGGGACCGTCCGGCGCCGGCAAGTCCACGGTGTTCCAGCTGCTGCTGCGCTTCTTCGACCCCGGCGCCGGATCCATTCTTCTCGATGGCGTTGACATCGCGCGGCTCGACCCGGGCGAGCTGCGCGGCCACATCGCGGTGGTCGCCCAGGATCCGGTGATCTTCGCGGGCACGATTGCCGAAAACATCCGCTACGGCCGGCCGGCGGCGAGCGATGCGGAGATGCGCTCCGCCGCCGTCGCGGCGGCGGCGGATGAATTCGTGCAGCGCCTGCCGCAGGGTTACGACACGGCCCTGGGTGAGCGCGGCATCACGCTCTCCGGCGGGCAGCGCCAGCGCCTGGCGATCGCGCGCGCCATGCTGCGCGATGCGCCCGTGCTGCTGCTCGATGAGGCCACCAGCGCGCTCGACGCCGAGAATGAGCGCCTGGTGCAGCGCGGCCTTGCCAATCTCATGGCCGGCCGCGGCGATCACGCCCGCACGACACTGGTGATCGCCCATCGCCTGGCCACGATCCAGCGGCTGCGGCGAATCGTCGTCATGGACCAGGGCCGCATCGTCGCCCAGGGCGATCATGCGCAGCTCATCCAGGGCGATGGCCTGTACGCGCGGCTCGCAGCCCTGCAGTTCTACGGCCACACTTGACAGCCATCCGCCGCGGCGTGGATTCTTAGACCCCTATGGCCAGTACCCTGTGGATCGGTACCCGCAAGGGCCTGTTCAGCCTGCGCCCCGACGCGCGCCGGCGCAGCTGGCGCCTGTCCGGGCCGCAGATGCTCGGGCACATCATCCACCATGTCGTGCAGGATCCGCGCGAGCCGCGACGGCTGGCGCTGGCCGCCAAGACCGGGCACCTGGGACCCACCGTCTACATCTCGATCGATCGCGGCCGGCACTGGCAGGAAGCGAAATCGCCACCGGCCTTCCGCAAAGCCGAGGAAGGCGAGAAGCCGCGCGCGGTCGAGCGGGTCTTCTGGCTCACGCCCGGAAATCCTTCCGAGCCGGGCGCCTGGTATGCCGGCAGCTCACCGGCCGGCCTGTTTCGTTCCGAGGACCACGGCCTGCACTGGCTACCGGTCGCGGGCTTCAACGATCATCCCATGAACCCGAAATGGGCGGCCGGCCTGCGGACCCCGGACGGCGAGCTGCTGCATTCGGTGCGCGTGGATCCACGCAACGCGCGGCACCTGTACCTGGCCATCTCGATCGGCGGCGTGTTCGAGTCCACCGACGCGGGCGCGGACTGGGCACCGCTCAACGAGGGCGTCGCGGCGGATTTCCTCCCCGATCCGAAGGCCGCCTACGGGCACGATCCGCACTGCGTGATCCTGCACCCGCAGCAGCCCGACCGGCTCTACCAGCAGAATCACTGCGGCAGCTACCGACTCGACCGGCCAGCGAAGCGCTGGGTCAGGATCGGGGAACGCATGCCCAAGAACATCGGCGACATCGGTTTTCCCATCGTGGCGCATCCGCGCGACCCGGATACGGTGTGGGTGTTTCCCATGGATGGCTCGACGGTGTGGCCGCGCACCTCGATCGATGGCAAGCCCGCCGTGTACCGGAGCCGCAACGCGGGCAGGAGCTGGCAGCGGCTCGCCGGCGGGCTGCCGCGTGCGCAGGCCTGGTTCACGGTGCTGCGCCAGGCGATGTGCGCCGACGAGGCGCCGCAGCTCGGGCTGTATTTCGGTACCACGCAGGGCGAGGTCTGGGCCAGCATCGACGAGGGGAAATCCTGGCGCTGCGTCGCGCGTCATCTGCCCGAGATCTATTCCCTGACTTACGCCTCCTGATCGAGGGCGGCGCGCATGATCACAGTCAGAGTGCCCTCGCCCCTACGCTCCTATACCGCGGGCGCGGCGCAGGTGAGCGCGAGCGGCCGCACCGTGGCCGAGCTGCTCGGCGATCTGGAGCGAAACCACCCGGGCATGCGCTTCCGGATGATCGATGAGCAGGAACGGATCCGGCCGCATATCCGCATCTTCATCAATCAGCGCGAGGTGCTCGCCCTGAACGAAGATCTGCGCGCCAGCGATGAGGTGCACCTGATCTGCGCCCTGAGCGGCGGATGAAGATCTGCCGCCACCGCCTCCCATGACCCTCAGCGACAGCGAACGAGAACGCTACAGCCGGCATCTGCTGCTGCCGGAGATTGGCGCCGCGGGCCAGGAGAAGCTCAAGCGCGCGCGGGTGCTGGTCGTGGGTGCCGGAGGCCTCGGCTCCCCGGCGAGTCTCTACCTCGCCGCCGCCGGGATCGGCACCCTCGGCATCGTCGATCACGATCGGGTCGATCTGTCCAATCTGCAGCGTCAGCTGCTGTTCGCCACGGCCGACGTCGGTGAAAGCAAGGCGCGGATCGCGCAGGCGCGGCTGCGTGCGCTGAACCCGGACATCACCGTCATCGCCCATGAGCTGGAGCTGCGCGGCGGCAATGCGCTCGAGGTCCTGCGCCCCTATGACCTGGTGCTGGACGGGAGTGACCGGCTGGCGACCCGCTACCTGGTGAACGACGCCTGCGTGCTGCTCGGCAAGCCGCTGGTCTCGGCGGCGATCCATCGCTTCGAGGGCCAGGCGATGAGCTATGTGCCCGGCCGCGGCCCCTGTTACCGCTGCCTGTTTCCGGAGTCGGCCGAAGGCCTCGTGCCCAACTGCGCCGAGGCCGGCGTGCTGGGCGTGTTGCCCGGCGTGCTGGGCGCGCTGCAGGCCACCGAGGCGATCAAGCTGGTCCTCGGCCTGGGCGAGGCGCTGATCGGGCGTTTGCTGACCTATGACGCGCTCGCCCTGCAGTGGCGCGAATTCCGCTTCGCGCGCCGCGAGGATTGCGCGGTCTGCGGCACGCAGCCGACGATCCTGGCCCTGGCGGATGCCGCCGCGGATTCCGGCCAGGCCCCGGACCGGGCCGCGCGACTGAAGCCACAGCAGCTGCGCAGCCTGCTGGAAAGACCTGGCGAGGCAGCTGAGGCCGTGGCCATCGTGGATGTGCGCGAACCCCGGGAATTCTCCGCCGGCCACCTGCCTGGCGCAGTGAACATTCCACTCGCCAGCCTGTCAGAACGCCTGGTGGAGATACCGCCGCACTCATCCGTGGTGTTCGTATGCCGCAGCGGCAACCGCAGCCAGGCGGCCCGCGAACTGGCCGCGCGCGCCGGCCGGACCGAGCTGGCCGACCTCGAAGGCGGCCTGCTGGCGTGGGCCGCGATGATCGATCCGGCCATGACCGTCGCGCCCTTCAAATAACCGGCGCGCCGGCCCGCGCTCCTGGGAGTCAAACGATGATCCACCTGCGCCTGCCGGGCGCCGTTGCCCTGACGCTCGCCGCGACACTCGGCGCCGGCTGCGGTGCCTCGAGCAAGGAGGGCGCGTCGAACCCGGCGCCCGAAGTCGGGATCATCGTCGTGCAGCCGCAGCGGGCCTCGATCTCCACGCTGCTGCCCGGACGTACGGTCGCGTATCGCATCGCGCAGGTGCGCCCGCAGGTGAGCGGCATCATCAAGCAACGGCTGTATACGGAGGGCGCCTTGGTCGCCTCGGGCCAGCCACTCTACCAGCTCGACCCGGCCCCATATCAGGCCGCCGCCGACAGCGCACGGGCCGCACTCGCCAAGGCCGACGCCAATGC
>DASWFL010000240.1:0-4597 GCA_036394255.1 Steroidobacteraceae bacterium | reverse complement strand
GACCTGGAGCGTGGTGGCGCTGTTGTGCGGCGCCAGCCGGCGCGCCTCATCGATCCCCAGCTGGGAGCCGTACCAGTAGGCATTTTTCTTGTGGCCCGCGAGCAGCACGCCCAGCTCGTCGATGCCGGTGCTGATATCGTCCATCATGATGCGCTTGCGGTCCTGCATGAGGTAGTTGCGGCCCGCGAATTCATGGATCGAGAGCACGGCGTTATCGGCCGGGTGATAGGCGTAGTGCGCCGTCGGGCGGTAGACGGCGGCCGGATCGCTCTGCGAGGTCAGGTAGTCGGCGATCGAGATGGACTCGCCGTGCGTGATCAGGAAGCCGTGGTAGGGCCCCGCGTTGGGCGCCCAGCTGCGCACCTTGGTCGCCACGCCGGGCTGCATCACGTAGATGGCTGCACCGCTCCCGGCCTCGTGGCGCTTGCCATCGCGCGGAAAATTGCGCTCATGCGAGCCCCAGCCCAGCTCGGCCGGTTGCGAGCCTTCCGAGACGAAGCCGTCCACCGACCAGGTGTTGACGAATTCGTTGGGCTCCTTGGGAATCGAGGACACCTGGGTATCGCGCTCGGCGATATGGATCACGCGCACGTCGAGGCGCCGCGCCAGGTCAGCCCAGTCCTCGCGGCTCTGCATCTTGCCCGCGTCCGCCTTCAGGTCGGCGGCGATGTTGACCAGCGCCTGCTTCACGAAGTGCGAGACCAGGCCCGGATTGGCGCCGTGGGTGAGCACGGCCGTGGGCTGGCGCTGCCCGACGCTGCGCAGCGCCAGGGCCTCCTCGCGCAGAGCATAGTTGGTGCGCTTGGCGACCGGCGTGGCCGGATCGGTGTAGCCGCCGGGCCAGGGCTCGATGCAGGTGTCGAGGTACATCGCGCCTTTTTCCCAGGCCAGGCGGATCAGGGCCAGGCTGGAGACGTCCACCGACACATTGAGAATGAAATCGCCGCGGCCGACGAGCGGATCGAGCACGCGCCGCAGGTTTTCGCGGGTGATGCGCTCCTGGATGAATCGGACGCCATAGGAGGCGGCTTCCTCCTGACCCTGCTCCTCGGCCGTGACGATGGTCATTCGTGCCGGGGGGCAGCCGATATGGCGGAGGATGAGCGGCAACAGGCCCTGGCCGATGGCGCCAAAGCCCACGAAGATGATGCGGCCCGGGAAATCACTGAAGTGCAACTGCTGGGTCATGATGCTATCCGTACTCCACGCCCCCCCGGCGCCCGCGGTGGAGGTTACCAATGGCTTTGCGGTGACGCCACAGCAGCGGCCGGGCCGCACACCTCTTTTATTTTTTCAGGGCAGGGCCGGCGCGATGGCGGCCACGCGTTCGATCCAGCGGCCCAGCGCCGGATAGTTGGTTTCCACGGGCAGGAAGCGCGCGGCGAGTTCGCTCGCGCCCGGCATGGCGAGTGCCCGCAGCAGCAGCCGGATGTCAGGATAGATCACCAAATCGGCCGCGGAGATACTCTCGCCGACCACCCAGTCCGACTGCGCCAGGCGTCGCTCGATGGTGCGCGCCTCGCTGGCGACACGGTGCATGGCCTCGGACATCGCCTCGGCCAGTCCCGCGTCCGGCCGCGGATCCCGCCGGTACAGAAAATGCGCCACGAGCTGCATCAGGCTCGGTTCGGCGTAGGCCTGGTACTCACAGACGACCCGCATGATCACGCCGCCCTCCTCCGCGCTGCGCCCGAACAGGGGCGGCTCGGGGTACTTGCGGTCGAGAAAGTAGAGGATCGCGACTGATTCGAACACCACGTAGTCGCCGTCGCGCAGGACGGGCAGCCGGCCGCGCGGATTCATGGCCAGCATCTGCGGTGCCTGGTGTTCCTGCTGGTCGAACTTGAGCGGGTGGCTGCGGTATTCGAGCCCCTTGTGTTTCAGCGCCAGCAGCACGCGCCAGCAATACGTGCTGCCGCTCCCCCAATACAGATCGATTGCCATGCTCGTTCAACCCTGGTGCGGATTGTAGCCCCTGGGGCCTGCCAGCGCTTACAGGAGTCGGCTCGACGGGGAGTATTTGCCGCCGCCTTTTGCTATCGTGCCGGCCGTACCGGGAACGACCACGAGGCGGAGAGCGGATGGGACAGCAAAATACGGCGCCACGCCGCGGCAACGGCGCCTGGGACGTGGCCGACGCGCTGGAACTGTACAACGTGCCCGCCTGGGGTTCGGGCTATTTCTCCATCAACGAAGCCGGCAACATGGTCGTGCGCCCGGATACCACGGCCGCCCACGAAATCGACCTGCTGGAGGTGGTGCAAGGTCTGCAGGCGCGCGATCTGGCGGCGCCCGTCGTGGTGCGATTCTCGGACATCCTCGCGCACCGGCTCCGCCACCTGCACGATGCCTTCGCGCGCGCCATCGTCGAGAATGAATACCGCAACCGCTACAGTGCGGTGTTCCCGATCAAGGTCAACCAGCAGCGCCTGGTCGTCGACGAGGTGTACCGCTACGGAAAGGAGTTCGGCTTCGGTCTGGAGGTGGGCTCCAAGCCGGAACTGCTGGCGGTCATGGCGGTCACCGAGTCGGCCAGCGACCGGCTGATCGTCTGCAACGGCTTCAAGGATTCGAGCTACATCGAGGCCGTCATTCTCGCCACCAAGCTCGGGCGCACCATCATTCCGGTGGTCGAGAATTTCGACGAACTGGCGCTGATCCTGCGCCACGCGAACGCCTACGGCGTGCGTCCGCGCCTGGGCGTGCGCGTCAAGCTGGCCAGCGAGGGCTCCGGGCGCTGGCGCGACTCGGCCGGCGAGAAGTCCAAGTTCGGCCTGTTCGTCACCGAGATCCTGGACCTGCTGGCTACGCTCCGGTCACACGGCATGGAAGACTGCCTCAAGCTGGTCCACTGCCACCCGGGCAGCCAGCTGCAGGACATCCGCCGCGTCAAGGAGGCCATCAACGAGCTCGCCCACGTCTACGCCGAGCTCAAGCGCGCCGGCGCCGGACTCGAGTACATCGACGTGGGCGGCGGGCTGGGCATCGACTACGACGGCACGGGCACCAATTTCGCATCCTCGATGAACTACACGCTCAACGAATACGCCAATGACGTCGTCTACCGCGTCAGCAGCGTCTGCAATGCGCGCGGCATCGAGCACCCGATGATCGTCAGCGAATCGGGCCGCGCCATCGCCGCGCACCACAGCGTGCTGATCTTCAACATCCTCGGCAGCTCACGCCTCGATCGCTTCGTGGTCAACGCCGAGGAGACGGGCCCGCAGGCCGCGGCGCCGCCGCAGCCGGTGCGTGATCTGTTCGACGCGTGGCGCAGCATCGACGAACGGCGCCTGGTCGAGTGCTACCACGACGCACAGACCGCGCGCGACCAGGCCCTGCAGATGTTCAACCTGGGATTGCTGTCGCTGGAGCACCGCGGGCTGGTGGAGCGGCTCTACTGGGCCACCTGCGCGCGCATCCGCGACTGCTGCCGCAAGCTCAGCCAGACCCCCGAGGAGCTCGAGGGCCTGGAAGACGTGCTGTCGGACATCTACTTCTGCAATTTCTCGCTGTTCCAGTCACTCCCGGACAGCTGGGCGATCGAGCAGGTGTTTCCGATCATGCCGATCCACCGCTTGCACCAGCGCCCGGTACGCAACGGGGTGCTGGCGGACATCACCTGTGATTCCGACGGCCGCATCGACCGTTTCGTGAGCCGCCGCGAGACCAAGCGCACGCTGGAGCTGCACGAACTGATTCCCGGCGAGGATTATTACCTGGCCGCCTTCCTGGTGGGCGCCTACCAGGAGACGCTCGGCGACCTGCACAATCTGTTCGGCGATACCCACGTGGTGCACATCAAGCTGCACGAGGAGGGCGGCTGGTGGATCGAGGAGGTGGTCAAGGGCGACACCGCCAACAGGGTGCTCGAGTACATGGAATACGACGTCGCCGAGCTGGCGCCGGCGCTGGCGCGCGACTGCGAACGCGCGGTGCGTGAAGGGCGCATGACGGTGGCCGAAGGCCAGGCGCTCAAGCGCTTCTACGAACAGGAACTCGACGGCTACGCCTACCTCGAGCCCTGAGAGCCGGTCCGCCGCCCGCAGCCCGCCGGCGAGCGGGTGCGGCGCGGGAGCGCTATCGGCAATATCTCAAGGTCGAATTGCGGTAGCGCATGAACGCTGCGCCCCCAGCGCTGGTCAGCCGCGCTTCCCGGCGCAGCCCATGTCTTACGGAGCAACCTTGAATCGCGGCAGCGGTTCCGGTAGCTCGGCCAGGAAATACGCCAGCACCGCCAGGGTCGCGACCTGACTCCGGAGGTTTTCTGGCTCGACCTTGTCCAGAGTATCCGCGGCACTATGGTGGTAATCAAAGTAATGCCGCCTGTCCAGCAATGGCGCAAAGCCGGGAACACCGGCGGCCTGCAGCCAACTGATGTCGGCGCCGAGCTCACTGTCGATGGGCTGGAGCACGGTAGCGCCAATCGGGCCCAGGGCGTCCAGCACGGGTTGCATTGCCGTTATTGAGTCTTTCGTTACAGCGGCCCAGACGCCAAGCGAGCGGCCCGCGCCGGCGTCGTTTTCGATCGCTGCCGTCTGGGACTCTACGGTACGTTCAACAGAGGCGAAATAGGCCTTGCCGCCAATGGCACCGG
>DASWFL010000239.1:0-2374 GCA_036394255.1 Steroidobacteraceae bacterium | reverse complement strand
CGGCGATCTATCGTTTCGCCGAGCACGATGTATTCCTGCCGATGGTGGTGCTCGAGGAACTGGACGCCAACAAGAAGGGCCTGTCGGAGGCCGCGCGCAATACCCGCCAGGCCAGCCGCTTTCTCGACGACATGATCCGCGGCGTCACCAAGGAGCAGATCGATGCGGGACTGGCGATTCCCTCGGCCCGCACCGACAACCACGGCAAGCAGCCACCGGCCGGCCGGCTGTTTTTCCAGACCCGCGATCTGGGCGGCGGCCTGCCCGACAATCTTCCGGGACACGGTGCCGACAACCTGATCCTGGGCCAGACCCTCGCCCTGCAGAAGCAGCAGCCGCAGACGCGCGTGGTACTGGTGTCCAAGGACATCAACCTGCGCATCAAGGCCGCCGTCGTCGGCGTGCACGCCGAGGATTACTACAGCGACAAGACGATCGAGGACGCCGACGTGCTGTACACCGGCGTGGACGCGCTGCCGGCTGATTTCTGGGAGCGGCACGGCCGCGACATGCGTTCCTGGAAGGAAGCGGATCGCACCTGGTACCAGCTCAGCGGCCCGGCGGTCGCCGCCTGGCACGTCAACGAGTTCCTGTTCGAGGACAGCGCGGCGGGGATCGAGGCCATCGTGCGCAGCATCGATCAGGGCACGGCCACGCTCGAGTTGCTGCGGGATTTTCGCAGCGATCGCCACAGCGTCTGGGGCGTGACGGCGCGCAACCGCGAACAGAACTTCGCCTTCAATCTGCTGACCGATCCGGAGATCGATTTCGTGACGATCCTGGGGCCGGCCGGCACGGGCAAGACCCTGCTGGCACTCGCCGCGGGACTGCTGCAGACCCTGGAGCGCAACCGCTTCGCGGAAATCATCATGACCCGCGTCACCATTCCGCTCGGGGAGGACATCGGCTTCCTGCCGGGAACCGAGGAGGAAAAAATGGAACCGTGGATGGGCGCGCTGATGGACAACCTCGAGGTCCTGACGCGCAGCGAAGAAGGCGGCAACTGGGGCCGCGCGGCCACCAACGACCTGCTGCGCAATCGCATCAAGATACGCTCCATGAACTACATGCGCGGCCGCACCTTCCTCAACCGCTTCGTGATTCTCGACGAGGCGCAGAATCTGTCGCCCAAGCAGATGAAGGCGCTGATCACGCGCGTCGGCCCGGGCAGCAAGCTGGTGGCGCTGGGCAACATCGCCCAGATCGACTCGCCCTATCTCACCGAGACCACCTCCGGCCTGACCTACGTCGTCAACCGGTTTCGCGGCTGGGCGCATTCAGGGCATATCACCCTGGTACGCGGCGAGCGCTCCCGCCTCGCCGACTACGCTTCCGAGCAGCTCTAGGACGCCCGGGCGTGCAGGAACCTCCAGCTTCCGCCGGGGTCGAAACGCGAATGCAGCCCGCCGATCGCACCGAACCCCAGCGCAGCAGCCGCGGCGGCGCGATCCTGGCCGGATTGCTGTGGGCCGCCGGCGCGCACGCCGCCGGTGACACCGGCGCGGTATCCAGCCAGCTGCCGGACATGGGATCGCCCGAGAATGCCGTGCTCAGCAAGACCGACGAGTACCAGATCGGGCTCATGGCCATGCGCGAGCTGCGCAGCCAGGAGCTGATCCTCGAGGATCCGGAGCTGACCGATTACATCCAGCATCTGGGCTCGCGGCTGGCCGCCCAGGCGCGCGCCGATGACCAGAACTTCCAGTACTTCATCATCCGCTCTTCCGAGATCAATGCCTTCGCGACCTACGGCGGCTTCATCTGCGTCAACTCCGGCCTCATCCTGCTCACCGAGACCGAGTCGGACCTGGCCGCCGTGCTGGCTCACGAGACCGCGCACGTGCGCCAGCGCCATATCGCGCGCGCGATTCTGGCGCAGAGCCGTATGTCCCTGAGCACCGCGGCGGCGATGCTCGCGGCGATGCTGATCGGCGTCGCGAGCGGCGCCAATGGGCAGGCGATGGAGGGTGCCATTGCCATGAGCCAGGGCATCGCGCTCCAGCAGGCGATGAATTTCAGCCGCGGCGAGGAAGCCGAGGCGGACCGCGTCGGTATCGGCCTGCTGGCGGGCGCCGGATTTCGCACCACCGCGATGGCGGATTTCTTTGAGTCCATGGGACGGCGTGAAGGCGTATCGGAGCAGGCCGGTCCGCTGGACATGCTGCGCAATCACCCCGTCACCCGCGACCGTATCGCCGAGGCGCGTTCCCGGGCCGAGCAACAGCACGTCACGGAGATCAACGAATCGATCCTGTACTCGTGGATGCGCGAGCGCCTGCGCGTGCTGGTGGCCTCGGGCGAGACGGACATGACGTCCTACTACGCGAGGCTGCGCGACCGGCGCGAGCTCAGCGATCCGGAGCGTTACGGTGAG
>DASWFL010000238.1:0-3641 GCA_036394255.1 Steroidobacteraceae bacterium | reverse complement strand
CGGCCGCTGGTGCTGGGCGAGCGGCGCACGGCCCGCGGCACCGAGTACATGCTGGCGTCCGAGAACGTGGCGCTCGACATGCTCTCCTTCAAGTTGGTGCGCGACGTGGCGCCGGGCGAGGCGGTGTTCATCGACGAGCAGGGGCGGCTCCATTCGCAGCAATGCGTGAGCACCGTGCGCCATACGCCCTGCATCTTCGAGTACGTTTATTTTGCCCGGCCCGACTCCATCATCGACAACATTTCCGTCTACCGCGCGCGCATGCACATGGGCGAGCGGCTGGCGGACAAGATCCGCCGCGTGCACCCCGAGCACGACATCGACGTGGTGATTCCGGTGCCCGATACCAGCCGCACCAGCGCCCTGCAGATGGCGCAGAAGCTGCGTATCAAGTATCGCGAGGGCTTCAACAAGAACCGCTATATCGGCCGGACCTTCATCATGCCGGGCCAGGAACTGCGCGAGAAGTCGGTGCGCAGGAAGCTCAACGCGATCGACCTGGAGTTTCGCGGCAAGAACGTCCTGCTGGTCGACGACTCGATCGTCCGCGGCACCACTTCGGCCCAGATCATCGAGCTGGCGCGCGAGGCCGGGGCGCACAAGGTGTACTTCGCCTCGGCGGCACCACCGGTGCGCTTTCCCAACGTGTATGGAATCGACATGCCGGCCGCCAGTGAACTCGTAGCGGCCGGTCGGAGCGAAGAGGAGGTCGGGCGGCTGATTGGCGCCGATTGGCTGGTCTACCAGGATCTGGCCGATCTGGTGGCCGCGTGCCAGCACGACAACGCCAAGATCAGCGAGTTCGACACCTCGTGTTTTTCCGGCGAATACGTCACTGGCGATGTCACCCCTGAATACCTGGCGCAGCTCCAGCGCGACCGCTCCGACGCCGCGCGCAGCCGGCGCCGGGCCGGCGCCTACAGCTCGCTGCGGGTCGTCAGCGGGCCTTAAGTGTTCGCAGGCGCCCCGCCGGCGCAACCCGGAGCGAGCAGCCTGCAGCAGGCGCGATCCATCCTGTTGGGCTGCTATGCCGCGATTGCCGGTCTCGACCCGGTCTACTGGGAGCAGCTCCTGAGCGAGGTGAGTTCCCGGCATACTCTCAGCCTGCACTGGCGCGGGACCCTGCACGATCCTCCGACCGTCGCCGCCGTGCGGGTCGCCCATGCTCTCGAAATGGCGCCGCCCGGGCTGCAGGCCTGGCATGCGGCCCTGAAGGGCGATTTCACCGCGCCACCCTTGCTGCTGGCCGCCTCGGCGGCGAGTCTGCTGTCCGGACGCGAGTCGATGCTGATCCTGGCCGCGGCGGGCGATGGCAGGGGAAATGACGCCGGTGCGCTCATCGATGCTGAATCCTGCGCGCGCATGGCGGTGGCCGGCTTTGACCCGGAGACGGAGATCCGCCTCGACAACTGTGCGGAGCTGCTCGCCAGTTCGGGCGATCTGCTGGACATGCCGGCCAGTGCGGACGCCGCCGGCGAGACCACGGGCTTTGTCATACTCGGGCTGAAATGCCATGCGCCTGCTCGCAATTGAACAGGAGCCGCGGGTCCAGGCCCTGATCCGCCACCACGCCAGCTGCCGCTGGCCCGCGGTCGAAGTCATCGCCTACCAGCCCGTCGAGCGCGGCGCGATCCCCGCCGAGTATCTGGCGCAGGGGTTCGACGCGGTGCTGCTGTGCCAGTCCTGGCCGGGCGGCGACGGGCAGGAGTGGCTGCGCGATCTGGCCAACCGAGCCGGCTTCGCCCCGGTGATCTTCATGACCGATCGGGACGATGCGCGCGTGAAGGAGGTGGCGCTGGGGTGGGGCGCCTTCGCGGTCGTCAGCAAGCAGCGCTTCGTGCACAAGGTGCTGGTCGATGCCATCGAGCGCGCCAGCCACCGCCACCGCCTGGCGATGGCCGAATGGCGCGTCTCGGAGGCCGGGCGCGAATCGCACCGCTTTGGCGACGCACGCATTCCCGGTTACCGGCGCGCACGGCTCCTGGCGCGCGGCTCGGTCTCGCAGCTGTACGTCGCCGAGAGCGAGAAGGCCGAGGGGCTGGTCGTACTGAAAGTCACGCCCTCGCAGCGCGACGACTCCGGGTTCGATCAGTCCTTCGAGCGCTTTCTGCAGGAATACGAGATCGCCGAGCGCATCCGGCATCCCAACATCGTGCATCTGCATGAACTGGGCATCGCCGATGACCATGCCTACCTGGCGATGGAATATTTTCCGCGCGGTGACCTGCGCCGGCGGATGAAGAAAGGCCTGGCACCGGCCGAATCGCTCCGCTACGCCGCGCAGCTCGCCGATGTCCTGGGCGCAATACACGAGGCGGGCATCCTGCACCGGGATCTCAAGCCCGGCAACGTGATGATGCGCAGCGAAGAGCAACTGGCGGTGATTGATTTCGGCATGGCCAAGCAGGCCGCGCTGCAGATGGACCTGACCGACAAGGGGCTGATCTTCGGCACGCCGCACTACATGAGTCCGGAGCAGGGGCACGGTCAGCGGGTCGATGCACGGAGCGATCTGTACAGCCTGGGGATCGTGCTCTACGAGATGCTGACCGGTGACAAGCCCTATCGCGCCGACAACCCGATGACCGTGCTCTACATGCACCGCAATGCGCCGATTCCCCGCCTGGACGCGCGCCTGGAACTGCTGCAGCCGCTGCTCGATCGCCTGATGGCCAAGGAGCCCGGCGATCGGCTTGCCGATGCTCCGGAAGCGGCCCGGGCCATCGGTGCGGCACGCGAGCAATGGCTCGATCGAGCAGGCGAGGCATGAACCTGCACGAGCTGTTGGCGCCGACCCCGGAGCGCTGGCTGCAGGCCGCCACGGAGGGCTGGCGCGAGATCCTGCTCGATCACGCCTCCTGCGAAAAGAAGGCCGCCTCCACCGCCCTGGCACTGATCTTTGCCTATCCGGAGTGTGAGCGGCAGAACCTGGCCTTGGCGCGGCTGGCGCGCGAAGAGCTGCGTCACTTCGAACAGGTGAGCCGCATGATGCAACGGCTCTCGGTGCCGTTTCGCCGCCTGCAGCCGGGCCGCTATGCGGCCGGTTTGCGTGCGGCCCTGAGCAGCCGCGAGCCGCGGCGGCGCCTCGACCTGATGCTGACGGGTGCGATCATCGAGGCACGTTCATGTGAACGCTTCGGGCTGCTGGCGCCGCGCCTGCCGCCGCCGCTGGGCGATTTCTACGCCGACCTCGAGCACGCCGAGAGGCGCCATGGCGCACTGTACCTGGAGTTCGCCGCCGAGGCGGCCGGCGGCCACGGCGGGGCAGGGATCGACTGGCGCGCGCGGCTGCAGGAACTAGCGGCGATCGAGGCGCAGCTGGTCATCGCCGAGGACTCGCAGCTGCGATTTCACTCCGGCCCGCCGCGCGCCAGCGAGAGCAGCTCGTAGCCGCGCGCGTCCCAGCGCAGGCAACTGCCCTGTTCGTACCAGGCGCCGAGCACAATGCGGTGGGCACCGGCGCCATCCAGCATCAGCTCGTGGACCGCCGGCCGGTGAGTGTGCCCATGCACCAGCTTGCGCACCCCGCAGCGGCTCATGACGCGCACGACCGCCTCCTCGCTGGCGTCCATGATGCCCGCGGCCGCCAGCCCGGTGTGGGCACGGCTCCCGGCGCGGGCCTCATCGGCCAGCGCCCGCCG